>NZ_JACSKL010000015.1:0-48118 GCF_018617585.1 Exiguobacterium sp. s129 | reverse complement strand
TTTTGTCGGGCAGAGCGCCTCGAGCTCGTTGGACATAAAAAAAGACGAACCAAATCGCACGTGGCGATTTGGTTCGTCAACAGCCTGAAATGGAGCGCCATCGGGCGCTCCATTTGGTTATTCTGCTGCTTGCGGGACGAGGTAGATTAATCCAAACGGGTTATGCAACAAGTTGTCGATTGTCGTCCGCTCGTCTTCACCCATCTCGACCGTGAAAGCACGTCCGTCTTCGAATGCGAAATGGTCGCCATCACCGAACATCGCCCCGCCTGAGATGAGGTGGAAGTTGAACGAGTGAATCACATGGATGGCATCTTCGATCTCGAGTGTCATCGGTACGGCCACGTCCGCATGTCCAAACGCTTTCATTCCCCAAGACATATAAGCGTTCTCTTCTTCCGTGATTGCCGTCAATAGCGAGTAGTCAAGCGCAAGGTCTTCTTCTTTTGACTCTTGCCATTCGTCTTTCGAGAAGGAAACACCAGCCGACTCGACCATGACGCCGACCCCACCGGCATTCAAGACAGCGTTTGCGGCACGACGCGCGGCGGCGACGTCTGTCAAATCGTTGACGTCGACAATCAAGTAGACGACATGCGTGTGACGGGCGATTCCTTTTGCGACTTTCGGTGTGAATCCACCAGAACTCGCGTGGATCATGGCCTCGGCAAGAGCCGGGTCACGTTCCACGACTTCTACGGTGAACGCTTTGCCCGTCTCATCTTCGAGCAGCAATAAGCCGGCCATCGTGTAGCCTTCACTATGTAAACTGATTTGTTCGTTCACGCCTTCCGCGGAAGACCAGTTCCCGGGAATAGCGAGCATAACTTGTGTACGATTCATGTCAATCATCCTTTTCTGCAAAAGTCAGGCCCCTCTTCTAGAGAGGCCTGGTCTATCTCTTATTATGCCCTATTTTGGCATAAATTATTCTTGATATGTCTTTAATACTTCCTGAAGTGGGATTTGATCGATTTTCCGTCGGCTGACAAACGTACTCAGGAAGAAGAGGAGAACGACCGCACCGAGCGTATAGACGATATAGATCCATTCGAATTCAAGCGGTAGGACGAGCCCGTAATCTTCTGCGAATACGACGATGATGACCCGAAGCGTCAACAGGGCAATCGGAATACTCAAGAGGGCCGAGACGAGCGCATAGATGAAGTAGCTGTTCAGAATCATCGAACGGACTTCCCGTTTTTGGTATCCCATCACTTTCAATAACGAAATGACGTAGTAGTTCTTCTCGACCGTCAGCGCCGTCAGGACGAATAGAATGCTGAAGGCGATGAGAGACGCACCACCAATCAAGACATTCATCATGAAGTTCATATATTGATTGATGGACTCGGATTGTTCAATCAACCCTTGACGGGACAGGATGGTCGGATAGTCTGAGTCGTTCGGGCGCTCCGTCGCATAAATGCCATTGAACAACTCGTCTGTCGCGCCGTCGGTAAGCAGTTCACTTAGCGTCGCCCGGGGCAAATAGGCGAAGTCTCCAGAGAATTCATCGGCAATCCCGACAATCGGATAGGTCAGCGTCTCCTCGTTCAGTTCGACATCGATGTCCTGACCGACTTCAAGACCGAGTTTGAGGGCGAGTGACGAGGAGACGATTAGTCCGTCGGGTTCAAGTGTTAATGTGTCACCATCTTCGTTACGTAGCGGGAACAAGGTATTGTCAATCTCTAAACCTTTCAACGTAATCAATTTCTCTTCGACAAATGCGAACGGGTAAGTGAGGAACGGCTCTTGTCCGTCTTCGATTGGCGGTGAACCGTCCGTATAGGCTTCGTATTCATACACTGCTTCATTCAAACCACCTACGGTCATTCGATCGACAGCCCCGTTCATCATGAGGGCGAAGACGATGAGGATGGTCGAGAACAAGATGCCGAGGAAGAAAATGAGGAAGCTTCCCGTGCTCTTGACCGCATACAAGTATTTGAACTTCGTCTTGCCGCTCGCGCGTTTCAATAGTCGACTAACGAGCCGACTCAGGCGATTCAAGGAAACATTGTCCCGAGGCGATAAGAGGGCGAGGGCGCTTTCTCCCATGATCTTGTAGATGACCGCTCCTGCGACGAGTGCAAAGAAAAGCAGTGGCGCAAATACGGCCGTCAAAAAGACGAGCGGACTCTGGGCGATGGTGATGGACGGTAAGAGATAAAAATCGAGATACAGTTCTTTCAACGGGTCTGCGAAATAAAGACCAAGGAAATAGCCGATGATCAGCATGAAGAAAGCGAAGATTAAGATGAGGACGAGATAAGGTGCTGCGATTTGTCGACGACTGTACCCAATCGCCTTCAACAGTCCGATTTGACCGCGTTCCGCCTCAAGCATATTCGAGATCAGGATGGCGACGATGATAACGGCGATGGAGACGATAAAGAGGCTGAGCCCGAGCGCCATCGCTTTCCCAGAAGAGATTTCACTGTAAATCGCACCGCTACGGATAATATTTTCCGTCTCCATGACAGACACGACAAACGGTAGGTCGAGATCGGTCATGACCGTCTGTTCCGTCACACCGGAGAGGCGGAACGATTCTTGTCCGACGGTCGATTCGAACGATTCGTCTGTCATGAGTAAGAGCGTCTGGGAGCCGGGATCTAGATTGAAAAAATTGTCGTCGAAGAGGGGGAGGGTATAGTCCGGAAAGAGGACGAACCCGCTGACGGTGAACGGTCTGCCAAGGTCGATCGTGTCCCCGATTTCAATTCCATTCTCTTCAGCATACTTTTTGTTCAGGGCGACCTCGTCGTTCGTGCTCGGTCTTGCTCCCGCCTCTACATAGGAACGGTTGATTGAATCGGATTCTTTTAGCAAGAGACCGCGATGTTCCGCGTCACCGAGTGTGTACGTGATCGCTTTTAGGTCACGGAGTTCAATCGTCGCCTCTGGCATCTCTTGTTCGACCGCATCGATGCGTGATGCGATCAAACGATTAAAGACTTCCTCGTCTGCCTGCTTGATGTCGGCTAGTGTGAACGTTCCGGCTTCAGCGAGTGTAGCAACATCGGGGTCACGTAATTCTTCTTCCGTCACCCGGTTGAGCATCTCGATGGCGAAGTCTTCTTGGTTCGATTCCTCCAAGTATTCTTCGGTCGGAACTTCGATTCCGCTAATTCCATAGAACATCATCGTGTACGTGAGTGAACTCATGACGATGATGATGGCGATGGCGAGCAGTTGCATCCATTTCTTACTGAGCGTCTTCCACACGTTTTTGTACAGCATGTCGCCACCTCCTTATCCCCAACGAATGTCACGTGCCGCGACGCGGGTGTCGTGATGGGTCACTTCAACGATTCGACCGGAGTTCATTTTGATGACATCGTCCGCCATGTCACTGATTCCGTTATTGTGCGTGATGACGACGATTGTCTTTTGATACGTCTCGTTCAGTCGCTCTAACAGCTCGAGCACTTTCTTCGAATTCTCCTCGTCGAGCGAGCCCGTCGGTTCGTCACAGAAGACGATTGCTGGATTTTTAGCGAGACTTCGGGCGACAGAGACCCGTTGCTGTTCGCCCCCGGATAGTTGATAGGGATATTTGTCACGCGCTGCAGCGAGCCCGACTTGGTCGAGCAATTCATCGATGGGGAGCGGGTCTTTCGTCAAATCGGACCCGATTTGTACGTTCTCGTAGACGGTCAAGTTTTGAAGGAGATTGTATTGTTGAAAAATGAATCCGAGGTGGTCGCGCCGAAATGCCGTCATCTGTTCGGGGGACAAGTCAGTGAGCACCGTGTCTCCGAATGTGATTTTGCCGCTCGTCACGGTATCTAGTCCGCTGATGACGTTGAGTAGCGTACTTTTCCCGCTTCCGCTCGGTCCGAGGATGACGACGAACGCGCCGTCACGAATACTTAGGTTAATCTCTTTTAAGGCAGCCGTTTCCACGTCGCCGGTCTTATAGATTTTATTGACGTTCTCGAGCTGAATCATCTCTCGTTCGCCTCCTTTGTTCGTTATGTATCATGTACCCTTTTCGAAGTCAGATTGGACAAGTTGCACACAGGATGTTTTGAAAAAATAGTGAAACCGCTTCACCTGTGATAAAATAATATAACCAGGTACTAAAAACTTTTTTAAGGGAGAACTTTTCATGAAGATTGCATACATCACGGACAGTACAATCGTCCTTCCAGATGCTTTAGTGAACCACCCAGATATTCATATCGTCCCGCTCTATGTCGTCAAAGGGGACCAACCGTATAAAGACGGGATTGAAGTCGATGCCACGACCGTCTATGAATGGATTGATGCCGGGGAGCGCGTTTCGACGAGCCAGCCAGCCATTGGAGATTTTGTCACACTGTATGAGAAGTTGAAGGAAGAGTACGACATGGGGATTGCAATTCACCTGTCCTCTGACTTGAGTGGAACGTACTCGGCGTCTGTACAAGGTGCTGAGATTGCAGAATTTAAGTTACTCGCCATTGATTCACGAGCGGGGATCTATACGATGGGGCTCATGCTGGAAGAGTTGATTGAACGTGTCGAACGAGGCGATGCGCTTGAAGACGTGGAAGCCTACATGAAGGAACGTGTTGAAGACGTACGGATTGAGCTAACCCTGCAAAACTTGACGCAAATGCAAAAAGGCGGACGCATCTCAAAATCGAAGGCGTTAATCGGGAACATGCTTCAATTGAAACCGGTGCTCCGATTCGAGGGTGGGTTGATTGTTCCGTATCAGACGGTCCGCACGTATAAGAAAGCACAGGCTCACTTATTCGAAGTGCTGCGTGCAGCGATTGAGTCTGGTGAGTGTAAAGACGTCTCGATTTTCCACGGAAACGTTCCTGAACTCGCACAAGAGTGGAAAGAACGACTCGGTGACAAGATTCCGATTCGGGTTGACACACTCGCACCGCTCCTCGGGGCGCATACGGGATCTGGGTCGATTGGAATCTCGTATTTGAAAGCGAAATAAGACGTGAAGGCGGTTTTCGTGAGAGAATCGCCTTTTGTATGTTTCAATTCTGTTTTTGCCTTCGTAAAAATAGAAATGTGATTGTCAGCGAATAAATGAGTAGGAACGTGATGAGAAACATGGAAAGGTCCATCGTTAGCCTCCTTTCTTTGACTGTTGCCGACTTTATTGTCTATAAAACCTCACATTGGAAATATTTTCAATATTTCATTGTCTCAACTTTCAAACAATTGCTGGAATGTTTTTGCATTACGGGTCATACTAGAAAAAATGAACGAGAAAAGGGGAGAAGACGATGCGATTTCGGAAGTATCTAGTTCGGAGCTGGCTCGCGTGGGCAATCGTCTTCACAGGTGTGACGTATTTGACTTTACACCACCTGGAATCGTTCGACTGGCCGTTGTTTTGGTTTATCTATACGCTAGGCGCTTTGTTCGTCATGAACCCGCTAAAGCGTAGACATCTCCATTTTACGTTCCATGAGATGTTCGTCTTTATCACGTTCTTCCTCTACGGGCTTGCCCCGGCCCTCCTGATGGGGCAACTCCTCTTGTTTACCTTTCAAGCGAGGACGTTCAATCGTCGGGTCGGGCGGCGGCGTTTCTTACATTTCTATCCGCTGAATACGGTGATCGAGTGCCTCCTCGTTTTGTTACCGGGACTGGCCTATATCGGACTCGGTGGACGCATCGGTGAACCCGTTCATTTGATGCAAGAGGGAGTAGCGATGTTGGCGTTCTTAGGGACACTTTTCATCGTCTTGACAATGAGTTTTGCCTTGTCTTATTTCATGGTCGGGGAGCGGATCCCGTTCCCAATCATGTGGCGATTGATTCGATTCGATTGGCTCGTCGTGTCACTCGAACTGTTGTTCACGATGATCGCGATTGAATCGTATCACGTGTTTGGGTACGTCGGTCTCATCGTCACGTTCTTCGTGTTATCTGTCTTAAAAATGTCGATGTCAAAAGCAACGGAGACAGAAGAGACGAAAACAAAAGTCGATCAGGTCGAGCGATTGAAAGAACAGCTATACCGTGTCGATAGCGAGCAACTGTTGATTGAAAAGTTTTGGAACGGACTGCGTGACGTTGTGGAAGTCGAACGTGGTTGGCTGCAGGTCAACCGAAAAGGGGAGCGGACGTTTTATGACATGACGGGACGCATCATCCCAAGTGTGCCGGACGCCTATACGATTGAGCGTTATCAAGACGAGGATGAGCCATGTTTCGTCTATGATTCGTTACATGAATGGCATCCCGAGCTACAGCAACAGCAGCAAGAGCTGCATCATTCAGCGCTCGTCATCCAGCCCGTTTGGGGAGCGGAAACGGCCGTCAGCTGTATGGTGTCGACGACAGCCAACGGCGCGTATGAGACGCCGATTGCCATCGAAGTGAACCGGCTCCTTAAAACGTTGTCGTGGTCGATCGAGCGAATCGATGAGCGGGACCGCCTGCAACATGAGAGTTTGACGGACCCTTTGACGGGCCTACATAATCAGCGGGCGTTACGCAGCTGGACGACAGAACGATTGAATGACGTGGCATCCTATCCGCTCTCGCTTTTCCTCGTCGACTTGGATCACTTCAAGTCGATCAACGATACGTATGGACATGCGTTCGGGGATGAAGTGTTGATTGAGGCCGGACAATTGTTCACGCGCAGCGTTCGGGCGACGGATTTGGTGACGCGGTATGGTGGAGAAGAATTTGTCTTCGTGTTCCCCCGAATGGATGAGGCGGCAGCCCATCTGGTCGGTGAAAAGATACGGGAAGCGCTGAGACGCCATGATTTTGGTACGGAAGGGACACGCATCACGGTGACAGCGAGTATTGGGATTGAGACGATTCATGAATATGAAGACTTGGATACGGTACTCCGGCATGCGGACCGAGCCATGTATGTCGGGGCCAAGTTCAATGGTCGTGACCGGGTCGCCCACTATCAAGAACTATCCACAGAAGTCAGATGAAAGGAGGATCCACCATATGGCGGATCCTCCTTTTGTATGAAAAGATTATGAGTTCGTATTATAAAGTTCCGATTCCACCGCATGAACGGCGGCTGACCAAGAGCCATAGCGATGTAGGATCGCTTTTGTCGAAGGCTTGTTGTTGCGTTTCGCCCATTCCCGATATGCTTCGAATGAGAGGGAGAAGCCCATTTCCTGAATGGCTTCACGTAGCGCGTTAGATAATTCTGTTTTCGAATAGGTGACACTCGCCTCAAGTCCTGCCTCGGCACAGGCATCATGCCACGAACCGAACGTCTTGACGATATGATAATGGCTCGGTGCCTTCGGATGGAGCTTTCGCCATTGCTGATACTTCTTCAAGGTAATGATCGAGCCCATGTCTCGCGAATAAAGTGCAAGCGTCTCGATGATATCCTCGCGTGTATACTTCGGCATTTTGTCTGGCAATTCGACAGTTGCTTCTCCATGCCATTCATAGCCTGCGATGGCAAGTGCCTCAGCCCATGACCCGAACTGTCTGATGATGGATTCAGGAGATGGCCAATTCTGTTCCATGGCAAAGCGACGGTAGACAGAGCGGCGTGGACGTTCCTTCAACAAGTCCCCGAGAAGGCGGATGCAATGGATCATCCTCTGTTGTTCGGTGGACAGGTGATGGGATTTAGTGGTTAGCGTTTGACTCAATGATGGTTCCTCCTTCCGTGGACTCAAATATGAACCGACAAAGATGAAAAAAATGCTCCTACAATCATACTATCGGATGGTTTTTCGGATTTATTAACGTGATTTTGAAAATTATTAAACAATTTCTAAGAATTGGATAGGTCTAAAGTCACAGAAAAACATTTCAAAAAATGGTAACAGTTCTATTACAAATTAAATCGAATTTCGTGATAAATGTAAACAAAAAGTTTTAATCAACCAAAAATGTCATATTTTTATAAAAAAGTACCCAACTGGAGAAATGGGGTCATCGCCTTCGCTCCAGATGAGTACCCTTCTATAATAAATTTAATTTTCAGACTAATCAATCGAATATTGAAATTACATCAAAAAATTTTTAACAGCTGGTCAACGAAAGTCCAATTCTGCTAAAATAGGCGCATTGAGTGAAAAACAGAAAAGAGGATTACCATTATGACAGTTTGGTTATTTTATACGTTGCTCGGATTGATCCAAGGATTCACGGAGCCGATCCCGATTTCCTCGAGCGGACATCTTGTTATCTTCCAAGAATTATTTAACATCGACTTGCCGGGATTGTCATTTGAAGTTTTCGTAAATTTTGCATCGCTCCTCGCGGTCTTAACGGTCTATCGTAAAGATGTCGTCCGCCTCATCGTCAGTTTATGGACGTTCCTGTTCAAGAAAGATCGGACAGATGAGACGATGGTCGATGTGAAGTTTATCGGATTGCTCCTCGTCGCAACGGTTCCGGCCGGTGTGCTCGGTGTCATTTTTGGTGACTGGATTGGAGAAGTACTCGGTGGCGTCGCGACGGTCGGATACACGCTCATCATCACGGGTCTTGCGCTTTGGTTCATTCGAAACATGCGCGGGAATAAAGGAGACGGCGGGATCACGTTACGTGACGCCGTATTGATTGGACTCGCCCAAGCGGTGGCGCTCATCCCAGGAATCAGTCGCTCTGGAGCAACCATCGTCATGGCAATGTTGCTCGGAATCAAGCAAGAATCAGCACTTCGCTTTTCGTTCTTCTTGTTCATTCCAATCAGTCTCGGGACGATGATTTTGGACGGTCCGGCGTTATTTACGAACCCAGAAACACGTGACTTGTTCGGTCCGCTCATCTTGGCGTTTATCGCTTCTTATGTGTTGACTGCGATTTCGTTGAAGTGGTTCCAGCACATCATGGCAAAAGGCGAATTAAAGTATTTCTCATATTATTGCTGGATTGTCGGACTTCTCGTCGTCCTCTTTCTCGCATAATCGAGGCGCTACTCTCACGGGTAGCGTTTTTTGTTTTGCGAAATAAAAACAATTGCGATACAGTAAATCTGTACAAACAAATATTCCTTCGGGGTCGGGTGAAATTCCCAACCGGCGGTGATGGGCCATGCCCTAAGTCCGTGACCCGGGCGCACGTGTGCGAACGGTGGATCTAGTGAGACTCTAGAGCCGACAGTATAGTCTGGATGGGAGAAGGAACAAAAAACAGGTCTGCGTGACCTGTGCTTCGTCGTACGCTTTTCTGTAAAGAAAACGTTTATTTGGCTTGCCCAAAAACGACGAAACCCTCCCACCAAGACCCTAAGGACCGTTCCTTAGGGTCTTTTGTTTGTACGGAAAAAAGGAGGGAGAACGATGAAACAGTACATGCAACAAGCCATCCAATTGGCGAAATCTGCCGACGGACAGACTGGTGTGAACCCACTTGTCGGCGCCGTTCTCGTCAAAGACGGTCGCGTCGTTGGGTTAGGCGCCCATCTCAAGGCGGGCGAACCACATGCTGAAGTTCACGTGATTAAGATGGCAGGTGCGGCAGCGTACGGGGCGACACTTTACGTCACGCTTGAGCCGTGCTCGCATCACGGGAAGACACCACCGTGTGCCGACTTGATCGTTGAATCCGGAGTCAAACGAGTCGTCATTGCCATGAAAGACCCGAACCCGCTCGTTGCCGGAAAAGGGATCATGCGCCTCAAATCGGCTGGCGTCGAAGTTGAAGTCGGGTTACTTGAAGAGGAGGCACGGGCACTAAATCCAGCGTTCTTGCGAGCGCTCGAGACGAAGCGACCGTACGTCATCTTAAAGACGGCGACGAGTCTCGATGGAAAAGTTTCATTGGATTCTGGTGAGAGTCAATGGGTGACAAGCCCGGAAGCCCGTCGTGACGTCCATGAACTACGCGCCAAAACCGATGCGATTTTAACGGGAATCGGAACGGTGCTTGCGGATGATCCGGCACTGACCGTTCGATTGGACCGTGAGACACGTCAACCGAAGCGAGTCGTCCTCGACCGTGACCTTCGCTTGCCACTCGCGAGCACGCTTGCCCGAACGGCCGAAGACGTCCCAGTGCTTCTGTTCACCTCGTCGGACGACAGAGAGAAACGGGAACAGGCACGTGCCATGGGAATCGAGTTATTCGATTATACGTCGCTCGGAAACGTGCTCGAGACACTTTACGCGAACGGGGTTGGACGCTTATTGATCGAGGCGGGACCGACACTTGTCACGTCCCTTCTTGACGGAGGGTATGTGGATGAATGGGTTGCCTATCAATCACCGCGCGTGTTCGGCGGGAAAAACGGTGTCTACCGTTCAAAACAGGAAGGCTCGCTGGATACGATTTCTCGTTTTGAGATTCAGCAGGTCGAGATGATCGGACCCGATCTGAAAGTCGTCCTTCGAAAGGGGGCGCTCTGATGTTTACAGGAATCGTAGAAGAAATTGGTTCGGTCAAAGCGGTGAAACGAAACGGTCCGTCTTTGCGGCTCGTCCTATCGGGGGCAAAGGTGCTCGATGACGTAAAAATCGGCGACAGCATTTCGGTAAATGGGATTTGTTTGACGGTCACAACATTTGATGCGTCGACATTCGCCGTTGATGTGATGCCAGAGACACTGAAAGCATCCAGCCTAGATGGCGTGAAACCAGGAACACGCGTCAATCTCGAGCGAGCGATGCCGGCGAACGGACGATTCGGCGGGCATTTCGTGTCCGGACATGTTGACGGCGTCGGGCGCATCACCAAGAAGCGTCCACTCGCAAATGCCGTATATGTCGACATTCAATGCGACCCTTCGCTTCTCCCATACATCGTGCCGAAAGGCTCGATTTCGGTGGACGGAACGAGTCTGACCGTATTCGACGTATCCGAACGTGGATTTACGCTGTCTTTGATTCCGCACACGTACAGTGAGACCGTTCTCGGGTCGAAGCACGTCGGTGACCCCGTCAATTTGGAATGTGACCTGTTGGCAAAATATATGGAAAAACTAGTCGGGCAGTCGAAGATGACACTCGAATCTTTGGCATCACAAGGTTATGGAAAGGCGGGATGGTAATGTTTGATTCGATTGAACGGGCCATTGAGGAATTAAGACGCGGACGTCCCATCATCGTCGTCGATGACGAGAATCGTGAGAATGAAGGTGATTTTGTCGTGCTCGGTGACAAAATGACACCCGAGACGATGAACTTTTTAATCACAGAAGGGAAAGGACTTGTTTGTGCGGCCGTCGCCGAAGAAGTAGCGGCACGCCTTGAGCTCGCACCAATGGTGACGAATAGCACGGACCCACATGGTACGGCGTTCACGGTCAGTGTCGATCATATCGATTCGACGACAGGTATCTCGGCGAGCGAGCGCTCCCATACCGTTCGTGAATTAGCGAACCCGTCATCACGTCCATCTGACTTTCAACGGCCGGGACATCTTTTCCCGCTCATCGCCAAAAAAGGAGGGGTCTCGGTGCGCCGTGGTCACACGGAAGCATCCGTCGATTTGGCACGCCTTGCAGGCAGTGAGCCGGTAGCCGTCATCTGTGAAATCATTCGTGAAGACGGAGAGATGGCCCGCGTCCCGGACTTGGTTGAAGTCGCAAAGCGTCATGATTTGGCGTTCATCACAATCGAAGCATTGGCCCAGTATATGGAGACGAGCCTTGTCACGCGTGAAGCGGACGTGTCACTCCCTTCATCGAAAGGGACGTTTCGGATGATCGGATATGAGAACCGATTCGACCGACAAGAGCATGTGGCACTCGTGACCGAGACGCTCACAGACGTCCCGCTCGTTCGAATCCATTCGGAATGTTTGACAGGAGACGTCTTCGGTTCGTTCCGATGTGACTGTGGTCCGCAACTTGATGCCGCCGTCGAGAGAATCGAACAGGAGTCGGGCATCGTCCTCTATATGCGTCAGGAAGGGCGAGGGATCGGACTCGTGAACAAACTGAAAGCCTACGCCTTACAAGAGGAAGGATTGGATACGGTCGAGGCGAACGAGGCACTCGGATTCCATCCCGACATGCGTGACTATCGTGTCAGTGCAGCGATGCTCCGCGACCTCGGGGTGAGCCGTGTCCGACTCATGACGAACAACCCTGAAAAAGTCGATGCCTTGGAATCGTGTGGCATCACCGTTGTTGAACGTGTCCCGCTTCACGTCGGCGCGCACGAAGCGAATGAATCATATCGTATGACGAAACAACTCAAAATGAACCATATCGGAGGATGAATGAGATGACATATACATTTGAAGGTAATTTAGTTGGAGAAGGCTTAAAGATTGGAATCGTCGTCGGTCGATTCAACGACTTGATTACAATGCGTCTTCTAGACGGTGCGAAAGATGCATTGAAGCGTCATGGCGTGAAAGAAGAGGACGTGTCGCTCGCTTTCGTCCCGGGTGCCTTTGAGCTCCCACTCGTTGCGAAAAAAATGGCGATGAGTCAAAAATATGATGCGGTCATCACACTAGGGGCCGTCATCCGTGGCGCGACGCCGCACTTTGATTACGTGTGTAACGAAGCGGCGAAAGGAATCGCACAAGCGAGCTATCAATCGGAGGTCCCGGTCATCTTTGGCGTATTGACGACGGAGACGATCGAGCAGGCGATTGAAAGGGCTGGTACGAAAGCAGGGAATAAAGGCTGGGAAGCAGCGACATCAGCCATTGAAATGGCGAACTTGTTAAAGCAAGTTTGATGAAGAACCGGGTGCATCGTCGCCCGGTTTTTCAATTGGGATAAGCAGGGTAAAAAGACTGAAAATTGGGTAAAATAAACTCATGGAACGATTGCATATATTCCAGACAAAAGGGAGGTTTGGCACATGGCAACTTCGCATGAATCATTGACGTTACAGTTACAACAACAAGAGCGACTCCATCACCTGCTTTCGTCACTCCTCAATCGCTTTTTAACAACAGAGATTGCGGATTTCAAAAAGCGGGTTGACCAGTCGCTAGCCGAACTTGGACATTATTTCGCGGTCGACCGCGTCTATGTCTTCGATTACGATTTCACGAATCAGGTCTGTCACAACACGTTCGAATGGTGCGCCGAGGGCATCACCGCCGAGATGGACAATCTTCAAGACGTGCCGATCGACGTGCTGCCCGAATGGGTCAACACTCACGTGGCAGGCGAGACGATGTACATTCCACGCGTGGCAGATTTACCAGAAACTAGTGTCGTCCGCGGGATTCTCGAACCGCAGTCGATTCAAAGCTTGCTGGCGGTCCCGATGATGCAAGGGAAGACGTGCCAAGGGTTCGTCGGATTTGATTCCGTCGTCTCGGAACGAACGTACACGGAATACGAGCAACAGGCACTGCAAGATTTCAGTAACGCACTTCTCGGTGCGGTCGAACGGCACCGGATCGAGGCAGGACGGGAAGAAGCGCAGCGTATTCTCGCCGAACGGGAAAAAGAAATGATTGATTACCAAGAAGGGCTTGTCCGGACGTTGTTACGGCTGTCCGCACTACGTAACAATGAGACGGGGAACCATATTGAGCGTGTACAAGATTTGTCGACGCTGTTTGCGACGATTTTATATGACCATCATCACCCGGACGTGTCGCCACTCTTCATCGAAGGCATTCGACTTGCGGCACCGCTTCATGACATCGGGAAGATTTCTGTACCAGATTCGATCTTATTGAAGGCGAATAAGTTATCCGACCAAGAATGGGTCTTCATGAAAGATCATGTGCGCGTCGGGGGTGAAGTGTTGAAGGATCTCCAGATACAGTTCCCTCAAAACTACTTTATCCAAATGGCCTATCAGATCGCGCTCTATCATCATGAGCGTTGGGACGGGACAGGATATATTAAAGGGTTGAAGGGAGAAGAGATTCCACTCGCTGCCCGAATCGTCACCATCATCGACGTCTATGACGCGTTACGGACGGTTCGCCCGTATAAACCTGCTTTCTCCCATGACGATGCGATTGTCGCGATGAAAGACATGAAAGGGGCGTTCGATCCGACGCTGTTTGACCTGTTCTTGCTCCATCAAGAAGAGATCGCCATCATGTTCGATCAGACTTTCAAAGCACACTAATAAAGGAGACGCTCCCCCGAGGGAACGTCTCCTTATTGATTAGAATGTCTCAGATGTTGTCTTCGCTTGCATGTGGAGTTGGATGTAATCCGGTCCACCTGCTTTTGAATCCGTTCCTGACATGTTGAATCCACCGAACGGCTGGTAGCCGACGATTGCGCCTGTGCAACCACGGTTGAAGTAAAGGTTACCAACGTGGAAGTTTTGGCGAGCGAACTCTTGGTTTGCGCGGTCACGCGTAAGCACTGCACCTGTCAAGCCGTATTCTGTGTTGTTCGCGATGTCGATCGCTTCTTTGAAGTCTTTCGCTTTTGTGAAGGCGACGACTGGTCCAAAGATCTCTTCTTGCATGAGACGTGCTTTCGGGTCGACGTCTGCGACAACCGTCGGCTCGATGAAGTAGCCTGTTGAATCATCAGCGTTTCCACCTGCGACGATGCGTCCTTCTTCTTTTGCCACATCGAAGTACGATGTGATTTTCTTGAAGGCTGCTGCGTCGATGACCGGTCCCATGAAGTGTTCGTTCTTCTCTGTGTTTCCGACAGAGAGTTCGTTCGTGAGTTCGACGACGCGATCAAGTACCGTATCATAAACGCTGTCGACGATGACGGCACGTGAACAAGCTGAACATTTCTGACCTGAGAAACCGAATGCCGATTTGACGATCGATTGTGCTGCGAGTTCGAGATCCGCTGACTCGTCGACGACGATTGTATCTTTTCCGCCCATCTCTGCGATGACGCGTTTGAGCCAGATTTGACCTTCGTTCAATTTAGAAGCACGTTCGTTGATGCGGAGTCCCACATCACGTGATCCTGTGAAGCTGATGAAACGAGTCTTCGGATGGTCGACGAGGTAGTCTCCAACTTCTGCGCCAGGTCCTGGGATGAAGTTGAGGACACCTTTTGGAAGACCTGCTTCTTCCATCACTTCGACGAATTTTGCAGCAACGATTGGTGTCGTTGAAGCTGGCTTCAAGAGAATCGTGTTACCGGCAACGATTGCCGCAACAGCTGTACCGGCCATGATTGCGAACGGGAAGTTCCATGGGCTAATGACAATCCCGACCCCGAGTGGGATGTAGTCATAACGGTTGTATTCGCCTGGACGGCTCTCGACTTTCTTACCAGGTTTGAGTTCGAGCATCTGACGTGCATAGTATTCCATGAAGTCGATCGCTTCTGCTGTATCCGCATCTGCTTCGTTCCATGGCTTACCAGCTTCTTTGACGAGATAAGCTGAGAACTCATGCTTGCGTTTGCGGACGATGTTCGCTGCTTTGAACAAGACGTCTGCGCGGACGGATGGGTCGACGTGGCGCCATGAGTCAAATGCTGTGAGTGCTTCTTGCATCGCACGTTCTGCGAGCTCTTGGTTTGCTTTTGAGACGCGACCAATCACTTCTTCTTTGTTCGCTGGGTTGTAAGACGTGATTTTACCTTCCGTCGTAACCTTTTCCCCACCGATTACGAGCGGATAGTCTTTCCCGAGCTCACCGTTCACTTTCTCGATTGCCGCTTGGATCGCATCGGCATTCTCTTTTTGTGTAAAGTCTGTGAATGGTTCATGTTTGTATGGAATCATTCTCGTTCCCCCTTAAAGTGATGTTGAGCGTTAAAGCGCTTACGTCTGTATTGTATCGAAATTATCGTAGAAATCCTAGTGAAACAATTTTCCAGAAACACATGCCATTGGAGCGACGATTCGAGACATGGTAGGATGGGGGAGAACACGGCTTTAGAAAGGACGAACAACATGAGAAAATGGCTCATTCCGCTCCTCCTCGTCTTCACGCTCGGGGCATGTGGGAACGACGAAGAGACGGTTGTAGAAGAAACGAAACGCGCATTGCCAGACGCTGTCACGGAAGTGTACGCGGACTATCAAACGGCGCTCGAATCGGGCGATGCCGAGGCGCTCGCAGCCATCGACTACGCGGGTCGCTTGACTGACATTCCGGCGACCGGTGCCGTCACGCGTCAGCTTGCCCCGGGTGACATCTATGAGAGTTGGGTCAACGAGGACGAAGACGTGGCGTTTCTCGTTCATGAAATGGTCGACCAAGACGGCAATCCGCTCCCGAACCGACTCAGTAAAGTCGCTGTGAAAGAAGGCGACGAATGGTCGCTCGTCATCACGCCGACTACGTTACCAGAGGATGTCATCGCCGAAGTCGGAGAGCTCCTCATCGGGATACAGGCCAACGAATATGGGGTCAATGCGGAAGCGAACGCCCGTCTTGCAGAGGTTCCTGAAGATGAGGCGGGACCGATCTATGACCGAGTCAACGCCCAGACCGACTATACGGCGCTCGAGGCGGACAATAACGTCTTTCTTTTGATGGCGGAGACGTTGACGGTCGAAGAGAACCAAGCGATCATGGCCGATTATTTTAAAGCATATGAGACGTGGTATACCGACAATGAAAAGACGCTTCAAAAAGCGGCCGCCACTGAAGATCCAATCGAGTATATCGAAGTTCTCGATCCATTGAAGACAAAATTAGAGGAAGCGATTGATGGCTTCGACGAACAACTCGTCGATCCGTCGTTCGGTTAAGGAGGAAAACAGATGCTCGCACCTACATTTTCATTACCGAACCAAAATGGAGAGACGGTCTCACTGAAAGACTATTTAGGCAAGAAAGTCGTTTTGTATTTTTATCCTCGTGACTCGACACCGGGTTGCACGACGGAAGCGTGTGATTTCCGTGATGCGATGCCGAAGATGGAAGGCGCGGTCGTCATCGGGATTTCAGCGGACAGTCAGAAGAAGCACCAGAACTTTATCGCGAAGAATGAGTTACCGTTCGATTTGCTCGTCGACGAGAATCATGAAGCGTCTGAATTGTACGGCGTTTGGCAACTGAAGAAGAATTACGGGAAAGAGTATTACGGCATCGTCCGTTCGACGTTCCTGATTAACGAGGACGGCTACATTCAAGAAGAGTGGCGTAACGTCAAAGTGAAGGGACACGTTGAAGAAGTCGTATCTGCCATTCATTCATAAAACGAGAAAATGGAGCGGTCTCAGACTGTAGACAATATAGGTCTACAGTCTTTTTTGACCAAGTACAGGCACGGGTTGCTTTCCTAGGGGCAAGCAGTGAGCCGCATCGCGACTTTCGGTCGTTGCTGGGTCTCCCTTTGCTTGCTATTCCCTCGGGAGTCTCGCCTGCCCGTAATTGGTCATTGCTCTCAAGCCGCCACGAGCGGTTTTTTCTTTTGGGACGAATCAATTTCTCGTTGAGATTCAGTCTATCGATCAACGATACGTATGGATTGTGAAATCGATACTTATTTTTTCTTAAGTATATTACAATCATATTTCGAAATAAATTTTAAGAAGCTCTTAAGAACAAGGGTTTAGGGAAAATATTACAATTATATAACATTATGAAAACGCTTTCTTTAGGTGGCGTACCTTGACTCGATTGTGAATGTTCTGAAAAATATAGGGAGAGCGCTCAAATCAAGAACGTAGGAGGAGAGCAACACAGTGAATCAAATTGAAAGTTGGCTGTCGAGTTTATCAAATCTCGTGTGGGGGCCACATTTATTAATCTTACTTGTCGGGACTGGAATCTTCCTGACCGTCCGTCTCGGCTTTATTCAAGTGACGAGGCTTGGTGTCGGCTTGAAAGAGGCCTTTATTCCAAAGAATGAGAAACCGAAGAAGAAACAACGTGGGGACATCTCGCATTTCCAAGCATTGATGACGGCATTGGCGGCCACGGTCGGTACCGGAAACATGGTCGGTGTCGCGACGGCAATCGTCCTCGGGGGACCGGGCGCAGTCGTTTGGATGTGGTTATCCGGTTTTGTCGGAATGGCGACGAAATACGCGGAGGCCATCCTGGCGGTCAAATATCGTGTCGTTGATGAACGAGGCGAAATTGCCGGGGGACCGATGTATTACTTAGAACACGGGCTAAAGAAAAAGTGGCTCGGCATGTTGTTTGCCTTATTCGCATCGGTCGCAGCCTTTGGGATTGGGAACGGGGTACAGACGAACTCGATCAGTCTCGCCTTGAACAATTCGTTCAACGTCCCAATGGTTGTGACAGGAATCGTCATGATGGCGGTAACAGCGTTTGTCATTTTAGGTGGTGTCAAATCGATCGGAAAAGTCGTCGGGATCTTCGTTCCGTTCATGATTTTTGCATATGTAGGAAGCGGGCTTGTGATTCTCATCATGAACTTTGAATTGGTACCGGGTGCCTTATCAACGATGTTCTCGAGCACATTCAGTGCCGAAGCCATCGGTGGGGGTGCGTTAGGTGCCGCGATTCGCTACGGGGTCGCGCGCGGTGTGTTCTCTAACGAGGCAGGACTTGGATCTGCACCGATCGCGGCCGCGGCAGCGAAGACTGACTTCCCGGGACGACAAGCACTCGTCTCGATGACACAGGTGTTGATTGATACACTCATCGTCTGTTCGATTACCGGACTCACGATTGTCATGGGTGGTCAATATACGGAAGGACTCGAAGGGATTGCCTTGACGCAAGCGTCATTTGCCTATTTCTTAGGACCGATTGGTGAAATCATCGTGACCGTCTCACTCGTCTTCTTCGCCTATTCGACCGTCCTTGGCTGGTGTTATTACGGGGAACGTTCCGCATACTATTTACTTGGGGAAAAAGTCATCGTCCCGTATCGTGTCCTCTATATTTTAGTCGCAGGACTCGGTGCGATGACGACGAACTTGAATTTGATTTGGTCAATCTCGGATGTGTTCAACGGTCTCATGGCGATTCCGAACTTGATTGGGCTCTTGTTCCTTTCAGGTGTCGTCGTCGCCGAGACAAAACGATTCGAACTCGAACGTAAAAAAGAAGTGGCACAATCTGCCGCTTGATGAGAAAACCCGCCGAACATCACGTGTCGGCGGGTTTTAGTCATACCTTGAATTGTCGAATCAACGAATCGAGTTCTTCCATCTTTTGTTGCGATTGTTCGGTCGCTCGGTTCAATTCAGCGAAGCGATCGACGGACATCGTCACTTTTTCAGCAATCTCCTGGGTCCCGAGCGCCCCATTGTTGACGGTCGTTGCCACGTCTTGAATGACGCCGATCATATTCGACGTCAATAGTTCAAGTTCACCCGCGGCAGCGGCGAACTCGGTCGCTGTCGTTTCGAAACGACCCGCGTCCTCGCTATATTGGCCGGCCGCCTCCTCGAGTTGGTCATAGTCTTTCAATACGTTCGTATCGAGGAAGTGAAGCATCTGACCTGAGCTTTCATTCAAGTGATCGACCGAATGAAGGACCGTCGTCGAGATGGCCTGGATGCGTTCGACAGTCGACCGACTCGTCTCGGCAAGTTTTCGAATCTCATCAGCGACAACGGCGAATCCACGACCAGCCTCACCGGCACGGGCTGCCTCAATCGAAGCATTGAGGGAGAGCAGGTTCGTTTGAGCGGCGATGTCGAGAATATCGTTCGTGAGCGTTGCGATTTCACGGACAGCTTTGGCGTCTTGCATCGCTTTCTCTAAGTTCGTGCGTGTCGACTGCAGAACGCTGATGGCGTTTTCTTTCGCTTCCACCGCATGTGACTTCAGAGAGAGGGCGCGTTCATCAATCTGTTTGGCTTCAACTTTTCGCTCATCAGCCATCGTCACGATATGATGAATCGTCCGTTCCATATCCGACGCAGACGCGTTCATCTCTTGCGCGCTCGCGGCTGTCTGTTGCATGCCGGCAGTCAAGTCTTCTGTCGTCGCCGCAGTCGTCATATACGTATCGAGTTCTTTCAATTCGTCATACATATGGTTTGATTGTTTCGTCACGCCCGTTGTCACATCGTTCACTTGCAGAATCAACTGACGCAAGTTGGCGATGAACTGATTGAAGTCGCGTGCAAGTCCGGCGAACTCGTCACGACGCTTCACAGGAATCGACGTCGTCAAATCGCCTTCGCTCGTTGCCAGTTCATGCATCTTCGTTTTGAACTCTTTGAGCGGTTCGAAGATCGAACGGAAGATGAAGAGCATCATGAGAATCGTCATAACGGCCGCGACCCCGAGAACGATGAGGAGTGTCAGCTGGACCTGTTCAAACATCTCAGCCGCAGCAGCCGTGTCCGTTTGAATCTCTTCACGGTTCAAGTTGACGAGAAGACCGAGAGCGTTCGAGAGCGTATCCGCGCTTGCGGTTGCTGTATCACGAATGTATTCTTCCGCAGCTCCTTCACCTTCTTCATTTGAAATACGAATGAGTTCGTTCATGATTGTTTGGAAGTTGTTCCAGTTCGCGCTAGCTTCATCGAAGAGTCGTTGATCCTCTTCCATAATAATTGTCGCTTCATAACCATCCATCCGCTGTTCTAAAATCGCAACGGATGCTTGGATGTCTCGCTCGATATTTTGTTTTGTCACCGCATCGTCGACGAGGGCGTGACGAAGCAAGTGACGACGGAGTTCGAGCAATTGTTTATCGACTTGATGGATTTGGTCCATCCCTGGTACCCAGGAGACGGTCATATCATGTTGTGCTTCCTTTTCTAAGTTCAAAGCATACCAAGAGTAACCGCTTACACCGAGGAGCAAAACGAACATGATGCTGAATGCGGTGATCAGTTTATTTCGGATCGACATATGATTCCTCCTTAACGAATCGTTTCTATACATAAGCATAATCAGAATCGCGCTCCGACCGTATAGCTGATTTTGAAAGCGGGTCAATATTCGGGAAGGATTCCCCTAGTTTGATAAAAATGAGACAATTTAGAACAAGATAGATTTCCTTTTTTGTCTTATGAAAAAGTGGTATGATAATGAACGATGTATTGAAAACTGTTGGAGGTGGGAATTTTGGCTCGTATTACAGAAGCTGAAGTTCGGCACGTCGCCGGACTTGCCCGACTTGCGATCACGGATGAAGAAGTGACGCACTTCACGGAGCAATTGACAAAAATTCTCGAGTTCGCCGAGCAACTCGATGAGCTGGATACAACGGGCGTCGAACCGACGACCCATGCCCTAGATTTGAAAAACGTACTACGCAAAGACGAGGTTCGTCCATCGCTTCCACGTGAGGAAGTCGAACGGATGGCACCTGACTGGGAGAACGGTCAAGTCCGTGTCCCTGCAGTCTTTGAGTAAGGAGGCCTTTCATGAGTTTATTTGACCACGGTGTAGCGAAGCTGCATACGCTATTAAAAGAAGGCGAAGTCACGGTCACGGACCTCGTCAAAGAGTCGTTCGACCGCATCGAAGCGACAGATGACAAAATTGGTGCGTTTTTGACGCTCAATGAAGATGCGTTCGAGCAAGCGAAACGCATGGATGAGCTCGCCAAAACATCAGAAGACCCGCTCTTCGGGATGCCAATCGGTGTGAAAGACAACATCGTTACAAAAGAGATGCGCACGACATGTGCCTCGACGTTCCTCGAGAACTTCGTCCCGGCCCACGATGCGACAGTCGTCGAGCGTCTTCATGACGCTGGTGCCGTCACAATCGGAAAGTTGAACATGGACGAGTTTGCGATGGGTTCATCGAACGAGAACTCGGCGTTCAAACCGGTCCGTAACCCATGGGACCCGACACGTGTACCAGGAGGTTCTTCAGGCGGTTCAGCGGCATCGGTCGCAGCTGGACAAGTCCTCTTTAGCCTCGGTTCGGATACGGGTGGTTCGATTCGTCAACCAGCCGCGTATTGCGGTGTCGTCGGAATGAAACCGACATACGGTCTCGTCTCACGCTTCGGTCTCGTTGCCTTCGCGTCTTCACTTGACCAAATCGGTCCGCTCACGCGTACCGTTGAAGACAATGCTTACTTATTGAATACGATTGCGGGACACTGTGACATGGATTCGACGTCAGCCGAGGTCGAGGTGCCGGACTATACGGCAGCGCTCAACCAAGATTTGACGGGTATGAAGTTTGCCCTCCCGGAAGAGTTCATGGCAGAAGGCGTCGCGCCAGGCGTCCGTGAACAGATTGAAAAAGCGATTGAGACGCTCAAGTCTCTCGGTGCGACGATTGAGACGGTCTCGATTCCGTCCGTGAAGTACGCGCTCTCGGCTTACTACTTGCTCGCCTCATCAGAAGCCTCTTCGAACTTGGCTCGTTTCGACGGGATCCGTTACGGACGTCGTGCCGAAGCGGACACGCTCGACGAAGTGTTCACGTATTCGCGTGAACAAGGTTTCGGTGACGAGGTCAAACGCCGGATCATGCTTGGGACGTATGCACTCAGCTCTGGTTATTACGATGCGTTCTATAAGAAAGCACAACAAGTCCGTACCCTCATGAAGCAGGACTTCGCGAAAGTGTTCAAGGAGTACGATGCCATCGTTGGACCAACGGCACCGACGACAGCGTTCAAACTCGGCGAACAGCTCGACGATCCGCTCACGATGTATGCGAACGATATCATGACGATTCCGGTCAACTTGGTCGGTATCCCGGCGATCTCGGTCCCGGCAGGTCTCTCAGAAGGTCTTCCGGTCGGTCTTCAAATTATCGGGAACTACTTTGATGAATCAACACTTTACCGCGTGGCCCATGCTTTTGAACAAGCAAACGGCGGTTTCAAGATGCCACAGCTCTAAGGAGGACGTACGATGAACTTTGAAACGATCATCGGGATCGAGGTGCACGCCGAGCTGAGCACGAAGTCGAAGATTTGGTGTGGCTGCTCACGCACTTACGGTGCCGAAACGAATACACAGACGTGTCCGATTTGTCTCGGACACCCGGGCGTCTTGCCTAAATTGAACGAAGAAGCGGTCAACCTCGCCATCAAAGCGGCGATGGCACTCAACTGTGAGATTGCGACAGATACAAAGTTTGACCGTAAGAACTACTTCTACCCAGACACGCCAAAAGCGTACCAAATCTCGCAGTTTGACAAGCCAATCGGTTCAAACGGCCACGTCGACGTCGAAGTCGATGGCGAGATGAAACGATTCCGCATCGAGCGCGTGCACTTGGAAGAAGATGCTGGGAAGATGAACCACACGGGCGAGAAGCACTCGGTCGTCGACTTCAACCGGACCGGCTCACCGCTCATCGAGATTGTCAGTGAAGCAGATATGCGTTCACCAAAAGATGCGGTCGCATACCTCGAACGTTTGAAAGAAGTCCTTTCGTTCGCTGGCGTCTCGGACGTCAAGATGGAAGAAGGGTCGCTTCGCTGTGACTGTAACATCTCGGTCCGTCCATTCGGGCAAGAGAAGTTCGGCACGAAGACAGAGCTCAAGAACTTGAACTCGTTCTCGAACGTCTTGAAAGCACTCGACTTTGAAGAGACGCGTCACCGTAAATTGCTCCTCTCAGGTGGCGTCATGCGTCAAGAGACGCTCCGCTACGACGAGGCAGCGAAAAAGACGATTCTCATGCGTGTCAAAGAAGGGGCAGCGGACTACCGCTACTTCCCAGAACCGGACCTCGTCCGTCTCGAAATCGATGAGGCGTGGAAAGAGCGCATTCGCGCGACGATTCCAGAGATGCCGGCAGCACGTCGTGAACGCTACATGAACCAATACGGTCTCTCGGCATACGACGCGAAAGCTCTCACGTCGACGCGTGAGTTCTCGGACTTCTTCGAAGCGACGGCAGCGGCTGGAGCTGAACCGAAGGCAGCAGCGAACTGGCTCATGGGTGAAGTACTCGGTCACTTGAACAAGTCGAATGAAACGGTCGAAACGATGAAGTTGACGCCAGAAGCACTCGCAGAACTCATCCGCTTGATCGCGGAAGGGACGATTTCATCGAAGATTGCGAAGCGTGTCTTCACAGCGATGATGGAAGAAGGCGCAGAGCCGAAAGCGTATGTCGAAGCGAACGATCTCGCCCAAATCTCGGACGAGAACTTACTCCGCGGCTACATCCTCGAATTGTTCGAGGCACACCCGCAAATGATTGAAGACTTCAAGAACGGGAAAGACCGTGCGAAAGGCTTCATCATCGGGCAAATCATGAAACAGACGAAAGGGATGGCGAACCCGGCACTCCTCGATGGCTTGTTCCACGAAGAGATCGCGAAACGCTAAGCAGGCGGCGAGACACTTGTGTCTCGCTTTTCGCTCGAGTTGAGCATAGGGGAGAGAATCAATATGCAACGGAAACGTGCGCGGGTCATTTATAACCCGACATCTGGTAAAGAAGTGATCAAACGGGAACTCCCGTACATTTTGAACCGCCTCGAGGATGCGGGTTATGAGACGTCGACGTATGCGACGAAAGCGATTGGTGATGCCACGCTCGAAGCAAAACGGGCCTCAGCGGCCGAGTTCGATCTCATCATCGCCGCAGGTGGAGACGGAACATTGAATGAAGTCATCTCAGGGCTCGCACCGCTTGAGAATCGTCCGACGATCGGTCTCATTCCGGTCGGGACGACGAACGACTTTGCCCGGGCGATGCGAATCCCACTGAGCGTGGTCGGTGCACTCGACGTCATCTGTGACGGGTTCGAGATGCCGGTCGACCTTGGGGAAATCGAAGGCGAGACAGGTGACATCCACTATTTCATCAATATCGCAGGCGGTGGGATCATGACCGAGCTCTCGTATGAGGTGCCATCGAAGTTGAAGACGGCACTCGGACAGCTCGCGTATTACGTAAAAGGTATGGAGAAACTTCCACTCATCAAACCGACGTACATCGAGCTCGAGCACGATGAAGGAACATTCCAAGGCGAAGTCATGGTCTTCCTCACATCGAACACAAATTCGGTAGGTGGATTTGAAAAAATCTCACCGCACGCGTCGTTGAATGACGGGTTGTTTGACTTGTTCATCCTTCGGAAATGTAACTTGTTCGAATTCATCCATGTCGTCCGTCTTCTCCTCCGCGGAGAGCATTTATCGAGCCCGCTCGTTGAACATGTGAAGACGAGCCGCGTCAAGATGAAGACGACCGAGCCGATGGGCTTGAACATCGACGGGGAGTACGGTGGGGAGTGTACAGGTGAGATGCGGAACTTGTTCCGTCACTTGACGGTGCTCGCACCGAACGCCCGAATTCGCGAGATGGAAGAGTTAAATGCACAATATGAACGCGAACAGATGATCAAGCAATTGTTTAATGTTTCGCTAGATAAAGCAGAGTGAAAAGATAGGAATGACGACATCAGTCATTCCTATTTGCAATGGAAGGAGCATTCGTATGCTACCAGTGAAAAAGAATGACCGTCTCGACGTGCATGTCCATGATCTGACCCATGAAGGGGCGGGTGTGGCACGAGTTGACGGCTATACGTTGTTCGTCCCGAACGCGTTGCCAGGAGAGACGGTCGAAATCGTCGTGACGAAGACGAACAAGCAGTACGGGTTCGCCCGTTTGTTGAACGTGAAAGAAGCGAGCGCCGACCGTGTCGAGCCGCCGTGCCCGATCTTTTATCAATGTGGCGGCTGCCAGCTGCAACACTTCAGCTATAAAGGACAACTTCGCCAAAAACGGGAACGCGTCGTCGATGCGCTGAAGCGTCTCGGCCAGTTCGATGTATCGGTCCATGACACGATTGGGATGCCAGAGCCCTGGCGCTACCGCAACAAGGCACAAGTTCCGTTCAAACAAGAAGGAGACCGTCTCGTCTCGGGCTTTTATCGTCCTCGTTCGCATGACATCGTCGAGATGAGCGAATGTTTGATTCAAGATGAGCGCAATGACAAGGCAATCCAAGTCGTCCGTGATGTATTGGATGCACGTGGCGTGCCGGCGTATGACGAGAAGACAGGACGTGGGGTCATCCGTCATGTCATGGCCCGCTACGGATACCATTCGGGTGAACTCATGATCGTCCTCATCACGAAGACGACGAAATTAAAAGGCGTGAATGAGATTGTCACTGACATCGTCGAGCGTCTCCCGGACGTGACGTCGATCATGCAAAACGTCAACCCGGACAAGACGAACGTCATCCTCGGGGCGACGAACAAATTGCTATACGGCCATGAGACGATTGAGGATAAAATCGCAGGACTGACGTTCACGATTTCCCCGCACTCGTTCTTCCAAGTCAACCCGGTCCAAACGGAGAAGTTGTACGGCAAAGCACTGGAGTACGCACAGCTGTCAGGTACGGAGCAAGTCGTCGATGCGTATTGTGGCATCGGGACGATCAGCCTCTTCCTCGCCCGGAAGGCGGCTCATGTGTATGGCGTCGAAGTTGTCCCGGAAGCGATTGAGGACGCGAAACAAAATGCGCTCGTCAATGAGATTGATAACGTGACGTATGCATGTGGAGCGGCCGAAGATGTGCTCCCGCAGTGGAAGAAAGATGGCGTGAATCCAGACGTCATCGTCGTCGATCCGCCGCGTAAAGGATGTGCCGAGTCGTTCCTCGAGACAATGGTCGAGATGGGACCGAAACGGATTGTGTACGTCTCATGTAACGTCGCGACACAGGCACGCGATATGCGTTACCTCGCAGACCGTGGGTATCGCTTGAAGGAAGTGACACCGGTCGACATGTTTCCACATACGGCACATGTGGAGACGGTGGCTTGGATGGAGAAAGAAGAGTAAGAGATTTGAGAGGGTCCTTGTCCTATCGCTTATCGCGAAAAGGCAGGACCTCTTTTTCTGAAGATATATGTTGATTTGATATGTACCCAGATAGTTAGTATACTTATAGTAAGTAAACGAACTATGTGGTGTGGGAAGTAATGATTCTTTGATCAGACCAAAGAATGTTAAGAACGAAACAAAGAAGGTGATTGTTTGGAGAATTTGTCTTATCTGTTGATTAAGTCTTCCCGATTTTTAAAAGGAACGTTAGACAAACGATTGCAAGAGTATGATTTAACAGCTACGCAATTTTCGGTATTGAATCAAATCACGGGTCACAATGGGAACATCACGTCAGCAGAAGTCGCGCAGCGATTAGAGTCCGATCGACCGACCATCTCTGCAATCATCAATAGGCTTGAAAGAGACGGCTTCGTTGAAAAAGTGCAAAATCCACATGACAAGCGATCTGCGTACCTCAAGCTGAACGAAGAGACATTGAAACTCGTAGACGAGCTGAGACGTATTTCTGATGAAGTGAATGAAATGGTATTTGAAGCGTTCACTAAAGAGGAAGTGGCTAACATGAAAGAATATTTAGTCAAACTGATGAAACGCTTTGATGACATGTGATTCGATGCAAAGAGAAATCGTTTTATTCTGATAAAGGAGGAAGAATCATGGGGTTCATTCAAGATTTTTCACCGATATTCAAGAGGCACGACATCATCTTTGAGAAACACCACAATGAAGTTGGAGATATTCACACTTTCATTTTTCGTTCAGCTCAGCGGATTGACTGGAAAGCCGGGCAACATGGTGCATTCACAATCACTCACGACAAAATCACAAAACCGACTCGAGCCTTCAGCATCGCATCCACTGCCGAAGATGGATACATCGAGATTTCAACTAGAGTGGGAGAGAATCCGAGCGAGTTCAAACAAGCCTTGTTGAATCTAGAACCTGGCATGAAAATGAGCATGAGAGGACCTTTCGGTGGTTTTTATATCCATGATAAAAAGCCGACTGTGCTCATTGCTGGCGGGATTGGGATCACACCGTTCAAGTCCATCGTAAGGCACGTGTTTCACGATAAAGGGATGGCTCCTGAAAAACTGCATTTGCTCTATATGGATCAAAAAGAAACGTTTCTCTACAAGGACGAGTTTGACAACATGAAGGAGGGGAATCCATTTACTGTTGAGTATGTAACGGAGAGAGAAGATTTGCATGTGTCAATCGAGAAATACGTTCAGACATATCACAATGCTGGCAACTATTTTGTGGTCGGCTCACCAGCGATGACAAAATCAATCGCAACACGTCTGAAAGATAAAGGCATACGAAAGAAAAATATCATCAAGGACACGTTCATCGGATACTAAGCGTAAAAAATATGGATGACAAGGAGTGAAGGATTGATGGGTTCAATTCTCGTGACTGGAGCGACGGGTAATGTAGGGAAACATGTCGTCAACTATTTGAACGGACGAGATTCAGACGTTGTGGTGGCTGGGAATCACATACAAGAGTTAGAAAAGAGCTATCCGGGCATAAAAGCGGTCAAACTGGACTTCGAGGATCCGAGCACGTTTGAAGAGGCATTACATGGCGTCGACCGTGTGTTTTTGATGCGACCACCTCAGATTGGGGACGCTGAGGTCTTTCGACCGTTCGTTGGAGCGATGAAGGCACAATCCGTACGTCTCGTCTCATTTTTATCGTTGATGGGGGTTGAACGAAATCCATTCCCTCCCCACCATAAAATCGAAAAAATGATTGAGGAGGCATCGATTCCTTACGCACATATTCGTCCAGGTTTCTTTATGCAGAATTTAACCGGTGTCCATGCCGAGGAGATTAGAAAGGATCGTGAGATTTTCATTCCTGCCGGTAACAGTAAGGTGAGTTTTATCGATGCTGAAGATATCGGCAAAGCAATCGCTCATGTTCTCCTACACCCTCACGCTCATCAACATGTGGCTTATACGTTGACAGGTCCTGAAGCACTCGATTACGTAGACATCGCCAACCAACTGACTCTATTGACTGGGAAAAAAATCACCTATGCCAAGCCGAGTATGCTGCACTATCGTTCACACTATATCAACGAACGGGGACTTAGCCCGGAATACGTGAACGTGACAATGGCGCTTTATTTGATGACGCGCCTTGGCACAGCAAAGGCGGTCACACATACGTTCAAAGAATTGACAGGGGAAGAACCACGGACGTTTTTCGAGTTCGCAAAAGCTCACCTTCATGAGTTTGAGCGAAAAGCTGATTGAGATGCAACGAATCATCACATGCGCCTTTGGACGAACTTGTGTCACAATGAACCATCCCAGTCATTCGAGTTAACCATTTGACCTGAAGGAGGCGAACGGATGAATCGAGAGGAACAGATTCGTTTTGCGGCGTATCAAGTGATCGAGCTCGGAAAAATGCAAGTCGTCCCCGAAGTGTTCGCTACAGAATATGTCGCGCATGCAGGGGAACGGACGTATCAAGGACATGCATTCATTCGACGTTTCTCCAAACAGATGAAGACGGCGATTCCTGACGTCAAGGTGAAGAAAATTGAGGTACTCGTTCAGACGGAGAATACCGTCTCGTGGCAACGAACGCTGATCGGGACACATCGAGAAAACATGATGGGCATTCCTGCGAGCGGAAAACAGGTCGAATGGGTGGACATGGTCGTTTCCCGTTTCCAGGAGGGATTGATTGTTGAGGAATGGGTCGTCTCTGAACTGATGGGTGAGTTATTGGTGAAGCAACCTAAACAATGATGACGTAGGGGGAAAGTACTTATGCATGAGCATAAGTGCTTTTTTTAGTTACTAAAGAAACAAAGAGTATGTCTGATATGATGAATGTATGATCGAAAAACATATAGTCGGGGGAATGACATGAATATTCAACAGATGATGGAGTTCGAGATTGGGGAGGCGCTCGATAAACAGTTGACCGAGTTACTTGTGAAATCTTTTGAGCCACTTTATCCGAATCGCCGCTATTTCAAGCAACTGCCGCATCTTCGATTAATTGCATATGAAGACGAACAAATCATCGGACAAGTCGGTTTAGACTTTCGCATGATGAATATGAAGGGGAAACCGATTCACGTGCTCGGCATCATCGATTTATGCGTGAGGGAAGAAGCGCGTGGACGTGGGGTCGGACGGGAGCTAATGGAAAAAATCATTGCGCTTGGAGAAGAGTACTCAATCGACTTTCTCTTATTATTCGCAGACCGACCAGACCTTTACGAACGGGTCGGGTTTCATACAGTATCGAATACATGCACATGGCTTCAAATTGATGATGAGAATCAAACGACACGTGGGATTGGGGAAGCACGTTTTGAAGAATTAATGATTCGTCAGGCGGGAGACAAACGATGGACCGATGGAAAGCTCGATTTGCTCGGATACTTATACTAGGAGGGTCTAGATGAACCGTGAACAAGTGACAGACATGTATGAGATGTATGCACAAAAAATTGGTAATCGGAAACAAGTGTACGAAACGATTGCAAGCACCTTCGACGTGAAGCGGGCGCTTTATCCTGGAAGTCACGTCGATATCGCACCATCCCTTGTCGTCCCTCACGTCATCTATGTGGACAGTTTCAAAGGGACGATTCGGTTCTTCAAGTACCTCGAAAAGGTACAGGAATTGATTGATGAACGAAAAGAATATGATGAGCCGTGTACGATTGAATTCTTTGGTCAGGACTATATGCAGCCGCTCGACATCGAACCCGTCGATTTGATCATCTCGCAATATGCTGGATTTGTCGGTCAGGCGACGAAGGACTATTTGAAGCCGGGCGGCATCTTGCTCTGTAACGATAGTCACGGAGACGCGACGCTGGCACGATTTGATGAGGGGTTCGAATTGATTGCGGTCATGGGAAATGCGAATGAACTCGTTCAGGCGGGGCTCGACGAGTATTTCCAATTGCCGAAAGGGAAAGACGTCGATATCGCAGAAGTGAAGAAGACGATGAAAGGTCCTCGATATACGAAACAAGTGGAGAATTATGTGTTTCAGAAAAAAATAAAATGGAAATAAGTTAAAAATATAATTTACTTGTGGAAATCTAATCTTTTTATTGCCATACTTTATAAAAAGACGATTCGATTTTCAGGAGGATAATGACTTATGAACAGAAAAATTTTAAACGGCATAATGATTTTTAGTCTGACTTCAATTCTAGTTGGATGTGGGGATGAGGCAAGTGACCATGAAGGTCAAATAAAAATTCCTACATCTGCTAGCTATTATGAAGGCGAAAACTATAAAGAGGTGATGGCTGACCTTGAAAAAAGTGGATTTAAAGATATAAAAACAAAAGCAATCGAGGACTTAGTTACCGGTTGGATTACAAAAGATGGAGAAATTGAAGAAGTTTCTATAGGTGGGAAAACTGATTACTCTGAAGGACAATGGGTTGCGGAGGATGAAGAAATTATCATCACATATCATACATTTGAAAATGATGAATCAAGTGAGAGCACCAGTTCTAAAGACGAAAAAGATAGTTCGGGAAATGATGAAGAAGTTGAAGAGGTAATTGAAGAAGTAATTGAAGAAGAACCCGAAACGCTTACGAGAGATAATAGTGAAGAATTAAATGCTGTATTGAGTTTAGATTACGAGTCTGATCCGTTAGCTAAAGATTTTGCAAAAGAATACAAAGGTAGATTAATTGAATTCGATGCACACACTGCATATGTAAATAAACACGGGAGTTATGATACTCGATTCGACTATTTGATACTTGTAGGTGACTACACTGAGGGCGAAACACCAGGTCCTAATTTTCAGCTTCGTAATGTGAACTACTTTGATTTAAATTTAACAGGCGAAAATATTCCAGACCCTTTTGGAATTGGTCACAATATACGTATCACTGCTGAAGTAATTGAGTATGAAACGGCATCTGATTTATTTTTAATTGATCCGGTTTCGATCCAAATGAGATAAGTATGATTCTTTCGAAAATGTAAATTCAGGAGGAATTCGATGAAACAATATACGATGCGAAACCGAAACGTCCCGATTTCCTTACATGACGCTGTCATCACAGAAGCGACCGTGACTGGTTCAACGATACGTCTCGTATTTGCAGATGGAATCCGTGATTTGTTCAAGAAAGAAGCGGTATGGACAGGATGTGCCACCGTGACGATTCCGAACGTAGATCGAGATTCTTCTTCCGTTACACGATTTGGTGAAACGACCTATTCGATGTGTCCAATCGAGCAACTCAGTCAGTTCGTCAAAAACGGACGGTTCGAGATTGTCGATGAGTTGTATGGTTACCGCCAGCTATTATTCCGATGCATGTGGTTGACCGATACGACATGTGAGACGGTGGAGTTGAATCTCTCCCATGCAAGCGAGCTTGTTATCCAATGGGAAGACGAACCCGTGGAAGAAATGTATGAATCTGAATCATTTTGAAGAAAGCGTAAGTCCTACATGCTGAGCGACTGCTCTCGCGACATTTTGTTTTGATTGATAATCCGTTACAATCTTTTCTGCATGGATGTCAGATTCGAATGCGGACTGGCAACGGTCGATTTGAGATTTCCCCCAAGAGTTGAACCACTCGAACCGTTTATTCAATCGCTTCACGAGTGTCCGTCGATTCGCTTCGAGAATGATATGTCGTACATCGACGCCTTCCCGTTGAAGTCGTCCGATGATTTCATCTACATACGTTGCGTCAACGAGTGTCATCGGAACGAGGATGACTCCATCAAAGGATGTGGCAATCTTCAACAACATCTGATAGTTGAACTCACGCCATTCCGGGTGATGTTGAAAATCAGATTGCTGAAGGCTCTCCGGTAATTGATTCCGAATGAAAAACCCAGCCTGCTCCGGGTCATAGAGAAACGCGTTCGGCAATTGTTTCTCAAGTATCTTGGCACAGGTTGTCTTGCCCGAACCGAATGCGCCGTTGATCCACAAAATCATTGTCATCATCCTTTCGTGTTTATATTCTATACGATTACAATGGAGTCCTATAAAAAACACCCCATAGTAACGGAATTTGAATTCCATCTACTATGGGGTATTGTCATGCTGTCTTTGGATTAGGCGATTCTGTTTCACGTAACGCATCGACTCGTTTGTATTCTTCGGTATCGGTCCACAGCTCGTCTTTCAACGGGTTGAGACGTTGTTTCATAATACGTGACACCTGCATGACGGCGAGCACGACGTTGAGGACAAGACTGATAAGTGCGAGTGTCCAGTTCGCTGCTGGATTATACGAGACACTCACGTTGACCGTACTGCCGACCGCAAAAAAATAAGGGAAGGTCATGACCCACATCATCCAAATCGATAGTGTCTGGGCACGGTTTTGCATCCATGTCCCTTTCGCCCAAAGAAGAGCAGGAATCGTTGCGGCAATGTTCAAGGCAAAGCCGGAATAGAATGCATTGCCCGGTGCACAAGAGTAGACGTAAGAGATGTTCCAAATGCCATAGGCGATGATCCACAGTTTCGTCTGGTCCGGCCAAATCATATCGACTCGCTTACCGGACGTCGCGAAGATACCGAACCATCCGCAAATCGTGAGGATGTTCAAAATCCCGGCGAAGGCGTTGATATAGTTCCAACCACCGGAGATGTAAGTCATTCCATCGACGACTCCATCAAATCCCATGAAGCCGACTTGAAACTCCCGAATGACGGCCTCCATGATATTGATGGCAAGAATAGCCGGGACGAGTACTAAATACCAAGGATGTTTCTTATGGTAGTTTGTGAAGCGGATGACCATGTAGATGAGTGCGCCGGCGAGTGCCGAGTACACCTTCACCCAGTGGAACCATGATGTAATTTCGGAATCGACGACAAACAACCAGATCGGGGTCAACGCAATCGGTAACGCCATGAACATGAGTTGACTCGCCCGTTTTCCAGAGCGGACGAACTCGTTCAAACCCATTAAAAGACCAAGTACGACGAACCACATGATGACGTTATACCAAGGAATCGACTCGAAGAAAAACATAAAGCAACACTCCTTTCAAAAATGAAATGACCAGAAATAAATGCAATGACTAAACATACCGAACGTTCGTTATGTTTATGTGAAAAGTGTAACAATATATTGAAATCGCTGTCAATGTGAGTTGGTAGCTCACAGGGAAGTGTCGAAAGTTCGCCACATCATTATGATATAATGAGCGATGAGAACAGAGGAGGGTGCTAGATAATGATGAACGGAGGGAAGTTAAAAATCTTACAAGCCGCGCGTGAAATCATCGTCGAACAAGGCATCAAAGGCACGACGCTTCGAGGAATCGCAGAGCGAGCCGGATTCAGTACGGGCGCGATTTATCATTACTATACGTCAAAAGAGGCGATTCTATATGACGTAATGGACGAAGGACTCGGAGAGATCAAACGAATCGAGAGTGTCTCTCATGACGATCAGAAAGAAGCGACGGTGATCATCCAAGAAATTTACGAAGGCATGCAGGAGCGCCTTCAAAAAGATGCGGAGAGCCGACTCCAGTTTTATCTCGCCCATGAAGCGATGATTGGGAATGAGGACATTCAACAGAAATTCAAAGAGAAGTATGAAGACTGGATCACACGAATTGAGGCGATTTTTGTACGAGCCTATGATGTCGAACAAGGACCGATGACTCGGGCGGTCGCCACGTGGACGATGGCCGGAATTGATGGAATGGTCCTCCAGACGCTACTCCGGACGGGAACGATCGAACCGGAATACACGAATCGTGTGCTTCATTATTTGTTGACCGAAGGATTCCCACACTTTTTTCAGCTCATTCGTTCGAAAGAAACGAATCATGAGTAATGTCAGTTGATACAATCCGACAGACATAATAGAATAGATGAGTGATTTTGTTGGACTGTATGGATGAAAGGAACTGATTTTACGATGAAAGAAAACTTTTGGCGCGACCTTCCGCGTCCATTCTTTATACTTGCCCCGATGGAAGATGTGACCGATGTCGTCTTCCGTCATGTCGTCGCTCATGCGGGACGCCCGGACGTCTTCTTCACAGAATTTGCGAACTCGGACAGTTATTGCCATCCTGAAGGGAAAGGTAGCCTTCGTGGTCGTTTGACATTCACGGAAGACGAGCAGCCGATGGTCGCCCACATCTGGGGAGACAATCCGGAGTATTTCCGTCAGATGAGTATCGGGATGGCCGAGATGGGCTATAAAGGACTCGACATCAACATGGGTTGCCCAGTCCCAAACGTTGCAAAACGTGGGAAAGGGAGCGGACTCATTCTCCGTCCGGAAGTCGCGGCTGAGCTCATTCAAGCGGCGAAAGCCGGCGGCATCCCGGTCAGTGTCAAGACGCGTCTCGGTTTCGCGAAGCTCGACGAGTGGCGCGACTGGTTGACGCATCTCTTGAAACAAGACATCGCCAACTTGTCGATTCACTTGCGCACGCGCAACGAGATGAGTAAAGTCGACGCGCACTGGGAGATGATCCCGGATATCGTGAAGTTGCGTGACGAGATTGCACCGGATACGCTCATCACCATCAACGGAGATATCCTCGACCGTCAAATGGGACTCGAGCTCGTTGAGAAGTACGGGGTCGATGGTGTCATGATTGGTCGCGGGATTTTCAAGAACCCGTTCGCATTCGAGAAAGAGCCACGCGAACACTCGATGGAAGAACATCTCGATCTATTGCGTTTGCAACTGGACCTTCAAGACAAATTCCAAGAAGACGTGCCACGTTCAATCTCGAACTTGCACCGTTTCTTCAAGATTTATGTCAAAGGATTCCGCGGGGCGAGCGAGCTCCGTCATAACTTGATGGAAACGAAATCGACGGACGAGGTACGAGCGTTGCTTGATGCCTTCGTCGAGAAATATCATAAAGAAGAGGCAGCGCTGGCTGCTGAATAAACGATGAGGTTCAGCGAGAGCTGAACCTTTTTTGTATACTGAATTGAGAAAGGGTGAGAAACATGATGAATATTCGCAAAGAAAGAGTGGAAGATGAGCGTCGCGTCGAAGAAATTGCGCGGGAAGCGTTTTGGAACTTATATTTCCCGGGATGTCATGAGCATTATGCAATCCATCAACTTCGAAAACATGAAGATTACTTGCCTGAATTGTCATGGGTCATCGAGGTAGACGGGGAACTTGCTGGCGGAATCTTTTACTCGAAGTCGAAAATTGTAGATGGAGAGAAGTCGATGGATACCATCACGTTCGGTCCAGTTTTCATCGATCCGGAGTATCATCGACAAGGCGTAGGCAGACATCTCATCACGCATTCGATCGAGCATGCGAAATCGCTTGGTTACCGTGCAATCCTGACACTCGGGTATCCATATCATTATGAACCATATGGTTTCGTAGGTGGAAAACGGTACGGTATTGCGATGCCGGACGGACAATATTATAAAGGGCTGCTCGTATTACCTTTATATGAAGGGGCGCTAGATGGGGTTCAAGGTGTCGCCGTATTTACCGAGGGCTTAGATGTAGAAGAAGCTGAGGTAGAGGCATTCGACGCTACGTTTCCGAAGAAGAAAAAAGAAGTGCTACCAAGTCAACGCGAGTATGAGCTTGCTTCAACTGAACTCGACGAATCATAAAGTAATGCCAAAGAAATGATTCTTTGGCATTTTCTCTTGTTTCTTACCTAAATAAAGGATATTTTGGATATATCGGCTGTTACTACATATTAGGAAATATGTGACAAGGTTGTTTAAAAGAAAAGTAGTGAACTCACTTTGACATAAAGAATTAATGGTTAGTAGATGTAGATGGAAGAGATGAAGTCGTCAGATTGAGCGGATTGGTAAGGAGGAGCAAGATGGATTCACGAGAATGGAAGGACTGTATCATTTGTTTTGGATTGATTGCGGGGACAACACTCGGTGTAATCCTCTCGTTTTTCTTCGATATACAGCTGACATACGGCATCGCGAGCGGAGCAATGGTTGGCTATATCGGAGGGCTTGCCGTATCGATTTGGAATAAATGACAATTTTATACAAAAGGACTATGTGGCAGGATTACCGAAAATCTGTGTAATACACTATGGAGGAGCGGATCAATATGGAACGTACGATTACCGTAAAAGGAACAGGAAATGTCTCGTCTCGACCAGATTTGATTGTGATTCATATGGACCTTGTCACAAAAGCACCACGATATGAAGAGACGATGACTGATGCAGCAAACGCCGTGGCGCAGCTTCAAAAGGCCATCGTGCGCGCAGGATTTGAAAAGAAGGACCTGAAGACGAGTGATTTTTCGATCGATACGGAGTATGAACGATATCAAGATAAACATAACAATTATCGGTCGCGCTTTGTCGGTTATGTCTGCAAACAGAAGACGAGACTCGAGTTTCCGCTAGATACGTCCAAACTGTCTGATGCCATCGAACAAATCAGTCAATCCCGGGCGAATCCAGTGCTATCGATTCGCTTCACGATGAAAGACCCGAACGCGATTGAAGATCAGCTGTTAGTGAACGCTGCGGAAAATGCGAAAAAACGAGCGGAACTTCTCGCAAATGGAGCAGGCGCAACGTTAGGAGACTTGCTTCAAATTGACTACACGTGGGGAGAGATTCACGTATTCTCACCAACGAGCGTCCTCTATAGTCAGGACGTCGTCTATTCCGAATCACGGATGCCAGAAATCGAACCGGATGACATTGATGTGAGCGATACGGCGACGTTCGTCTGGAGTCTCAAATGAGGCGATTTATGATCCTGACTCTTTTTGCTATATCGATTGCGCTTCCCGTATCCGCTCTTTCCTGGGCATATACATTTGTCGTGTTCGACCGAAATGCATATGAAGTGCTTGATACGATAATAGATGAGGATTCGCTCGGTGACGTGATTGGTGAAGTGGAAACAACGGTCAACGATGAGACGGGACGTTACTACGGGAATGCATCGAACGGCTATCCAATTGGGACCGCTTACCGTGAAGTCGTCGGGGAGCCCGTTGAAGACGTCATTGCGGTCGAGGACGGCTCGGAATGGAAGCGGGCGGAATACCGATTTGAAGCACCCTATCACACGCGCGACTTTGTCACGTTCTTCGGCTATATCTTGCTCGTGCTCGGCATTGTTATGGTAAGTTGGACACTCTTCAAGCGAAGTTCACTGTACAAAAAAGAAGCATGAACGAACGTTGGAATGGGAAGGGGATAAAGAGACGTTCGGCAAAGGGGGATTCATCATGAATATTTTGATTATTTTTGATTCGTTGTATGGTCATACAGAAAAGATTGCCCATGCGATGCAGGAAGAACTTTCGAAAGAGCATGAGGCGCGCATGGAACATGTGTTGAATATCGGCCTCGGTGACTTGGCGCATGTCGACCTTGTCATCATCGGTTCACCGACACATGGGGGTTATGAGACGGAGGACATTAAAGTGTTTCTAGACGGAATCTCGGACAATGCGCTTCGCGGGAAGCGGACGGCTGCGTTTGATACGAGTGTCGTCAAAGAAAAACAGAATCCGATTCTCGGTAAAATCATCGACTGGTTCGGTCATGCGGTCAATCGCGTCGAAGGGGAAATGGTTGAAAAAGGCGCGACGAACGTTCAAAAAGAATCGTTCTTGGTTGATGGGGAGACGGAGATGCTGAAAGAAGGCGAGCTCGAACGTGCAAAAGCATGGGCACGGGAGTTGGTCGGATAATACGTGAAACGCATTCTGAAATGAGGATGCGTTTTTTTAATAGAAGCGGAAGAGAAGGCTGAAAAAGCGGGTAAATACTTAGTATTCAACTCTTTAGAAAGGGAGCTGGTTGTGATGAGAAAAATGGAACGTGATGTCTTCGTCGGATGGATGGTCGTCTTGCTCATTATATTGGTGCACTTCCTCATCACCGTCTCTCTCGGAAACTCATACTTTGCCGAGTCCTCCCTCAATCGCATGTTGTGGCTCTCGAGTTTCCCAGCATTTCTGATTGCTTTCGTCGCAGCCTTTTTCCAAAAAACGAATACGATTCTCCTAGCGGTTCGCCGTGGATTGTTGTGGACCGTCGAGTTGATGGTCGCGTTCACGGTCCTCGCCTGGGTGTTCCGTTCGTTTGAAGGATTGTATGCGAACGCGGGTCTCTATTGGTTATTCGGTGCCGTCTTGATTGGTCCAATCTTCTACGTGATGGCATTCCGACGTCAACATACGAAACGGATCCGAACGCCTTGACTCGAAACGTCTCCTCTTTCAGGAGGCGTTTTTAGATTGCCGTAGGATGGGAATGGAGTAGAGAGAAAAGATTGGAGGAGAGTGCGATGAGCCAGTATTTTTCATCATCTTACGAAGAGTCGCGTGAGAAGTTCATCAACTTGTTGTCGGAGGTGAAACGATATTATCCGAAAGCAGAGCTGTTGACGCATTCGATTGGGGACGAAAGCATCGACATCATCTTAGGAGAACCGAAACGAGATCGAAAAGCGATGCTTCTCATGACCATCGGAGAACACGGGATCGAAGGATATGCAGGTGCCGCGGTGACGCATCAATTTGTTCACACACAATTGCCACAACTGCGACATGAAACGACAGGCCTTTGTCTCATCCATGCCGTCAATCCGTGGGGAATGAAACATTTCCGCCGGGTCAACGAGCATAATGTCGATTTGAACCGGAACTATGTGATCGACCGTGAATCTGTCCCATATAACGTGAACCGTGAATATGAACTGATGCGCCATCTCTTCGTACCGGACGGAGTGATTGACGACTACCATGAGGCGCGTGAACAGATTTATTCGTTCCTCGGCTCTGGGATTAAACTCGACGGATTCAAAGCGATGAGTGGAGCGAAAGGGATGGGACAGTACCAATTCCCGAAAGGTGTGTACTATGGGGGAGAAGAAGACGAACCGTCAGCCATCTTCTTGAAAGGCATTCAACATGATTTACTGGAACGCTACGAGAAAGTGGTTCATCTCGATTGGCATACCGCACTCGGTCCGACAAACGAAGTGACGATGGTCATCAGTAAGCGAGACGGTCGCACCGAAGACGAGTTGAAACAGGCGTACGGTCTCGACAACGTGAAAGTGTATGACCCAGATGAAGTGCTCGGGGACTCGACGAACCACTTCTACTATGTACGCGACACGGAGTATCCGGACAAAGGGCTCGTCTCTGCTCTCTTTGAGTTCGGTACGTTCGGAACGTCGACGAAAGCCTCCATCCGCGAGTTTTTGACGATCATTTTAGAGAATCGTCTGTATTTTGAAGGGACGAAAGATCCCGAAGCGCGTAACGGGATTCAAAACGAGTTCATGGCGATGTTTTATCCAGACGACCCGTCTTGGCGGGAAGCGGTGTTACGAGAAGGGGCGAAAGCCATCGAAGGGTACTTAAAAGGAGAATCGCTCTGGCGTGACACATGAGAAGGTTTTTAAGGGTTGGAAACGGGAACAAGTAGGTTGTGAGTATTTACAATCAATTAAAAATGTGGAGGTTGGATGATGGGATATATTACAGCACATGACGGTACAAACTTATATGTGGAGGATGTCGGTTCTGGGGAGCCGATTGTCTTCTTACACGGTTGGCCGGCGAACAACAACATGTTCGAGTATCAGAAGAACGCGCTCATCGAAGCAGGCTATCGCTATATCGGGATCGACTTTAGAGGGTACGGCAAATCTGATGCGCCAGCGACGGGGTATGACTATGAGACGATGGCATCCGACGTGCATATGGTCGTCTACGGCCTTGGTTTGAAAGACTTCACACTCGTCGGATTCTCGATGGGTGGCGCGATTGCTGTTCGTTACGCGGCCGACTATAAAGAGGATGGTCTGAAAAAGTTAGTGTTGGCGGGAGCAGCGGCACCGATTTTCACACAACGTTCAGACTATCCGTACGGGATGACGATGGATGAAGTTGACGCGTTGATTGACGATACACGAGCCGATCGACCGAAGATGCTCGAAGGATTCGGGGAAATCTTCTTCGAAAAAGAACATTCGAAACCGATGCAAAATTGGTTCCACCATCTTGCGCTCGTTGCTTCGAGTCACGGAACGATTGCCTCGGTAAAAGCGCTCCGAGACGAAGATTTGCGTGACGCCTTGCCGAAGATTGACGTAGAGACGTTAATCATTCACGGCGTACATGACAAAATCTGTCCGTTTGAGTTTGCCGAACAGATGGAAGAGGGTATTTCAAACGCACGGATTGAACGTTTTGAAGAGAGTGGGCACGGTACGGTACTCGATGAACGAGAGAAATTTAACGATACACTGTTGCAGTTTGTTCAATAACCTTTGGCCTCCTCATGGGGGCCTTTTGTGTGTCTGGACGGATAAGAACCAACTAAAACGGGTATAAATCAATTGGAGTTCCCTTCCAAATCTTTTGAAGCACCGAAACATCGCTGTGACAAGAATCACGATGTTTTTTTGTGTCGTTTAGGAGAAAGGGGATGATTAAAGAGAATAGGAACATGGATTTAGTTCAACCTGTCCTACCATTCATGGTACAATAACGGGGTGGATTAACAGATTGAGGAGAGATTTAAATGAACATCGCTTTCTTTTTATATCCGAAAGAAGACGTCAAATATTTGGACCCCGAATCAACGGTACGACAAGCACTTGAAAAGATGAAACATCATCGATTCACGTCTGTCCCACTCGTTTCGGAGAACGGATTTTACGCCGGGACGATGACAGAGGGGGATTTACTCTGGGCACTCGCAGAACAGCTTCGCGGGGAAGAAGACTATGAAAAAGTGCTCCGGACACGTCTAAAGGACATCAAGCAACGCGTTCGCTATAAGCCGGTATCCATTACGGCCCAAATCGAAGAACTTGTCGATGCAATCACGGATCAAAACTTCGTGCCGGTCGTCGATGACGGCAAATACTTCATCGGCATCATCCGACGCCGTGACATCATCGAGTATTACTCGTCAAAGTTGAAACAACTGGAGAATGAAGTCCGATAACGAACAAGCCAGAACCGAATCCCGGTTCTGGCTTGTTTTACGTTTCTTTCTGCTTTGTTTTCAAGAACGGAAGTGGGGCAATCATTGCGATAAAATAAATCAAGGTTATCACGAGTAAGAGTAGGGTTGCCGGTAAATAGGGTGCGATGAGTGGGATGACGAGTAGGAGCGCGAGAACCGCAAGTCGCTTCCAAGACACCTTGAAGAATAGACGATTGAAGTAAATGACACCATATCCAAACAAGACGATGGCGACATACAACGTAATCCGGTGTGCCAAATCGAGTGTCTGCATCGGATCGTGCACGAGGGCGATCTTGACGACAGCGAGTAAGATGATGCCAAGGAACATGGAGAGGTGCGACCAATAGAACCCGGCCTTGGCTGTCTGATCTCGTTTATCCGTATGCATGTCTTGAAAACGATTCTCCCTTGCTTCATCGTCCTTCACGTAGGAGTACCAGAGCAGAACGGTCAGCATAAGGGCAAGAATCATTGTCAGAACGACATCCGAGGTTAAATCCTCATCAATCGCAGCGCGACCGGTCGATGCAATCGTTTCGCCAAGGGCGATGACGAGAATCAAGTAATGACGCTCAAGGAAGTGCCAGGAGGACACTTCGAACTGCCCTCTGTTTTTCTGTACAAGAGGACCTAATACAGCGACAATCGCGACAATTCCCCATACAATCAGGCGTACGTTCCCCTCAAACAGCGAAGCGACGAGGATGATGATGCTAAAGGAGACGTTGTACGGTACGATGGCAAGCATCGCCTTTTTCGTATCCTCATTACTGTGCAACAAGAATAGCGTCGAATGCACGGCGACAATCACTAAAAAGCCAAGCCCGAAAATGAAGCCATCTTGATCATATGCTTTTGGGATGGCGACAGAAATGAGCATAAAGCCAATCATCCCGAGCGTCATGAAAATTTGATGGTTCCTTCTTGTCAGCTTGGTCGTATTCGTCAACCAAATATATCCCTCGAAGATGTACCAAATGAGAGCCATGAGGACGAGAACCTCTAAAAACGTATGAAATGTGAGATGATGTTCGAGTTTCAACGTCAGTTGAATGAACGTAAACACAAATACCAAGTCAAAAAACAGTTCAATCTTTTCTACCTTTTCATGATGAGAGGGCATGAGAGGACTCCTTTTCATAGATTCATTTGTATTTACCCGTCCATTTCACAAAAAACCCTTCATTTCGAAAATGAAGGGCAAACCTCAATCAAGTGGTGGGAAATGCGGCAACACATATTCTCCTAATTCATCCATCACTTCTTCGGCCGGACGTTCTCCGTCGAAGAGGGCGAAGAAGAGGTGATTCACACCGATGGTACGATACGCTTCGAGCAATTTGATTAAGTGGTTGCGACCTAGACGGAAACCGAGGCGAATCGGCGTCGGTAGCTCATCTGGGTCATGCGTCAAGTCAAGATGCATCGGCATCGAGAAGGGACGAAAAGCACGACCGTGCGCCTCACCGCTTTCACGCCAAGCGTCAAGCGCTTGTTTTTGTGCGAAAGGTGCCTGCGGATAGTACATCCATCCATCCCCGTTCGCCCCGAGCCAGTCCATATCCTGTTGCGCGAAGCCGGTGATCATTGTCGGGATCCGTTTCTTCGGACGTGGTACGAGCGTTGCCTGTTCAACTTCCCCGTAAGGTGAGTCAATCGTTGGGTAGTTGTAATAGAGTGCCTGCTCCATGACGCGAAGCGATTCTTTGAACTGGTCGCCGCGTGTCGGATGATCGACTCCGAGTCCTTTGAAGTCGGCACGACGGTCGCCTGACGAGATTCCGAGAATCAATCGTTCCGGGAATAACGCTTCAATCGTCGCGACTTCCTTCGCTGAACGAAGCGGATGTCGGAGTGGTAAGACGAGCGCGGACGTACCGAGCGCGATGTTTTTCGTTTGACCGAGTAAATGTGTCCCGTAGATCAACATGTCATAAATCTGACCGACGGCGGGGTCTAAAAAGTTCGGGTCTTTTAATAGAACATCCCGTAACCAGAGCGCTGTGAAGCCGTAGTCGTCTGCTTTTTGAGCGAGTTCGACTTGACGTTCGAGTGTCGGGGTACGCATTTTAAAATTTTCTAATGGGATGTGGAGGCCGAGCGTAAGCTCGCCCTCCCGATACATCCGGTTGTAGCTTTTATGATTGTTGAACATAAGCTCCTCCTTAGTTTGCTTCCAAACGACGAGAGATGGCTGTCAAGATGACGGCGATGATGACCATGATCCCACCGACCCACGGTGTGTGGACGAGTCCGATTGAATCGGCGACGAGTCCGCCGATTGTCGCACCGAGGGCGATCCCGATGTTGAAGTCCAGGCACGTTCATGAAGGCGAGAAGTCCCATCAAAACGATGGCAATGAGACCTGCCACTTTGAACGGAATCATGAACGACATGAGGATCATGACCGCTGCGTGAACGATGAACATATAGAACAATGCTTTCGCCGGGTTTTCGTTGGCGAGTTTTCCGCCGACCGCGTTCCCGATGGCGACTGCGATTCCGTAAACGAGTAAGACGACGCTGATCAAGCTCGGGCTGATTTTTGTCACGTCTTGCATGATTGGTGTCAAGTACGTAAACGCGACGAACGTTCCGCCGTAACCGAGTGCTGTGATCAAGAATCCGAGCATGAGACGACCGTTCGTGAGCAGTTTCTTCATATCTGAGAATTTCGCCGGTGGCGACTGTTTCAAATCTTTCGGAATCAAGAAGAAGCTGGCGATGATTGAAACGACACCAAGTGCTGCGACAGCAAAGAATGTGGCACGCCATCCGAAGGCTTGACCGATGAAGGTACCGAGTGGGACACCTGTAACGGTAGCGACAGTTAAACCTGTGAACATGAGTGCAATGGCACTCGCTTTTTTATGCGGTGGTACGAGTTGTACGGCGATGGTTGCTCCGATTGAGAAGAAGACACCATGCGAGAACGCGGTGATAAATCGGGCGACGATCAAGAGTTCAAAGCTGGTCGACATGGCAGAGACCAAGTTTCCGCCGATAAAGACGACCATCAGTGCCATGAGTAACGTCTTGCGGTTCATTCGGTTCGTCAGTGCCGTTAAAATCGGTGCACCGACGGCGACGCCAATGGCATATCCCGAAATAATGAGACCCGCGAGTGTGATCCCGATGTTTAAGTCACTTGCGATGGATGCGAGCAATCCGACAGGGACGAACTCGGTCGTCCCGATGCCGAAAGCGCTAATGGCAAGGGCGAGTAACGCCAATCCTCCATTTTTAGGTGCCTGTTCTTCAACAGGTTGTGAAATAGGTTGATTCATGAGTAGTTCCTCCTAGTTGATGAAAAAATGGTGTGGAAGACGAGGGCCCTTCGTCTCCCGATAGCAAAGACATCTCACTTTCCTCTATTTGTTCAGTACGGTCGAAAAAGTACCTTACCGTCTCAAGAGGGTTCTACGAGCGAAATGAACTTGTATTGATTTGCTATAGTCGTTATCATAAGGGCATGAAAACTGTTTGAGAAGTACGTACTTTAAAGTGCGGTAGGCACCAAAAAGTGCCTATAGGAGAAATGGAGGAAATGATATGCCATATAATATTCCGGTCGAAGCGACGCTTGACGTCATCGGTGGTAAATGGAAAGTCGTCATCATGTGTCACTTGATCAAAGGAGAGCGTCGGACGAGTGAGCTGCGTAAACTCATGCCGAACATCACCCAGAAGATGCTCACTCAACAATTGCGTGAACTAGAAGCGGACGGAGTTGTCGTGCGTACGGTGTACGAGCAAGTTCCACCGAAAGTCATCTACTCGCTCTCAGAGTATGGATGGTCACTTAAACCGATCTTAGACGCCATGTGCGCCTGGGGAGAGTGCCATATCGACCAGTCTGGAGAAGAGGTCATCTCATAATATTCACGGTCGTCCATAGAGGGCGACCGTTTTTTGTGCGAGGAAGTCGGGTACAGGGACAGAGACAAGGAGGGTTTTTAGAATGGACTTGAAAACTTTTTTGTTTACAGATGACGGCTCGATCCCGAATCATCCCGATTATCCGGCGCTTCTTTATCGTGGTGTCTTTGATGACCCGAGTGGGATGCAAGAAACGTTCGCTCATAATGAGTGGACGAACAGTTGGGTGAACGGGGTGTTCGATTATCATCACTATCACAGCAACACGCATGAAGTGTTGGGCGTATTAAACGGCGAGGCGACCCTTCAACTCGGAGGGACGAACGGTGATCTCGTACGCGTCAGTGCAGGGGATGTCCTCGTCTTGCCGGCGGGAACAGGACATCGGCGCATCGAGACGAGCGCAGATTTTCAAGTCGTCGGGGCATATCCGGACGGTCGTGACTATGACACGTTGACTGGAAAGACGGAAGAACGTCCGGAAAACGTAAAGCGAATCGAACAAGTCGAGAAACCGACATACGATCCCGTCTTCGGGACGACGGGACCGTTACATGAGGCATGGACAAAGGAGGAAACGATATGAATCAACGACTACCACATTCTTTATTACTCGCGGCATTGAAACAAAACGTCGTCGAATTGAAAGACGGACGGGAGATGCGCGCACTCGGGCAAGGAACGTGGCGTATGGGGGAAGAAGAATCAAAGCATGACGCTGAGGTGGAAGCGCTTCGGACAGGACTCGACTGTGGACTTCATGTCATCGATACAGCTGAGATGTACGGGGAAGGGGAGTCGGAAAAGTTGGTTGGCGAAGCCATTCAAGACCGACGCGAAGACGTTTTCCTCGTCTCGAAAGTGTACCCATACAATGCGTACGGCGACAAACTCGTCAAAGCGTGCGACGCGTCACTCGAACGACTCGGAACAGACTATCTCGATCTTTACTTACTCCATTGGCGAGGGGATGCCCCGCTCGAGGAGACGATTCAAGGAATGGAGCAGCTCAAGGCAGACGGCAAGATTCGGGCATGGGGTGTCTCGAACTTCGATGTCGAGGATATGAAAGAGTTGCTTTCTCTGCCTAACGGAGACAACTGCGCGGTCAACCAAGTGCTCTACCATCTTGGCAGTCGAGGGATCGAGTATGACCTGCTCCCTTATTTGAAAGAACAAGGCATCCCGGTTATGGCGTACGCACCGCTCGCCGAGGGAAGTGACGTGAAAAAAGATGTCTTTGAAAACGAGACGGTCAATCAAATCGCGGAGGCGTATAGTGCCTCGGTCGCGCAAATCTTACTCGCCTGGACGATTCGGAGCGGACACGTCATCGCCATTCCGAAAGCGGGGCAGGCCGAGCACGTCGAGGAGAATGCGGCGGCCCCCTTGCTCGATTTGAGTGAAGAAGATTTCGAGGCGCTCGATGAAGCATTCCCACCACCGACGACGAAACAACCGTTAGATGTCATTTGATGATGTGAACTGGACCAATCAAAGGTCCAGTTTTTTTTTTTGCTGAAATCGATTGTCGCTTTCGAGTTGCGGGTAAATAAAGGAAGGACTTGCTTCTATGGATGACATCGATACGACAAGGGAGCTGAAAATCAGAATGGAACAGACGTACACCGCCGAAGAATTCAAAGACAAGATGTACACGAATTTAAAGGTACGGCCGAGTGATTCCGTCATTTTGATGTGTTCGATCTTCATCGCTTCAATTGGACTGAATATGAACTCTATTCCCATCATTATCGGGGCGATGTTAATTTCGCCACTGATGACACCGATTTTAAGTATCGGTCTCGCCTTGTCGCTTTATGACATGAAATTACTGCGTGCAGGCGTACGTCTGCTTCTCGTCCAAGTCGCGGTCAGTCTCACCGTCGCGACCATCTATTTCGCTATCTCCCCAATCACCTATGCGAGTAATGAAATCATCGCTCGGACCGAACCGACGATTTGGGATGTCATCATCGCCTTCGCCGGGGGGACCGCTGGGATCATCGGGGCACAAAAGAAAATGAGTAACAACATTGTTCCGGGTGTCGCCATCGCGACCGCCTTGATGCCACCGTTATGTACGGTCGGTTATTCGATTGCAACACGCAATCTCGACTACTTAATCGGATCGAGCTATTTGTTCGTCATCAACTGTGCATTCATCGCCATCGCCACGTTCATCGGGGTCAAATTCATGGGCATCTCACAAGTGTTGACGAAACAAGATGCGAACCATAAAAAAATCAATCGACTTCTCATCGGTTTATCTGTCCTGATCGTCGTTCCGAGTATCTTTTCGGCCGCGACGCTCGTTCAAGACAGCATCGTCCGGACGGGAATCAATAACTTCATCGAAGAAGAATTCTCAGATGCCATTATTATCAGTCAGGACTATCAAGAGGATGACAATCTTCTTCTCGTGACGACGACAGGGAAACGGTTGACCGAAGAAGAACTTGCCGACATCGAATCGCGGTTGCCGGACTACGGGCTTCGTACCATCGAACTCTCGGTGACGCAAGTCCCGGACTTGAACGGATTGTCCGGGGAGAAGGTAGCTGAACTGCTTCAAAAATATTTGGAAAGTCGCCTCCAACAGTTCAACCTGTTCGACAGCCGTCAGATTGATTTAGAAGACTTGCCGTTTGAACTGCAGAACGAAATCAATCCAAACTAAAAGACCATCGATTTTTCGATGGTCAGGCTGTTGACGAACCAAATCGCCACGTGCGATTTGGTTCGTCTTTTTTTATGTCCAACGAGCTCGAGGCGCTCTGCCCGACAAAAA
>NZ_JACSKL010000014.1:0-50147 GCF_018617585.1 Exiguobacterium sp. s129 | reverse complement strand
AAAACCTGAGCCCGGTTGAATACCGGACGCAGGTTCTAAAAGTCGCTTAACAAAATTATTTAGTGTCTAACTTTTTTGGTTCAGTTCACAGGGCAAACTTTTTTTATATGCGCTCCATCGCAACGGTCAAGGAATACGAGTCTCCACGAAAGAGCGAGCGACTATATTCAAACATGTCTCCGTTCTCGAGATAGGTACGTTGATCGATCAGCAATACCGGTGCGTTTGGAGAGATAGTCAGCAGTTTCGCTTCCTCGGGACCGGCGCTGCGGGCTTCGAGTGTCTGTGTTGCATTTTTCAAACGTAAACCGTGCTGTTCGGCGTATGCATAAATGGAACCGGTCGCGTCTTCTTTCGTCAGGTCAGGCAATAAACGGACAGGAATGTAGGCGGTCTCGAGCGCGAGCGGATGGTCGTCTGCGAGTCGGAGCCGCTTCATTTCGTATACCGGTGTTTGATTCGGGATGCTCAGTTGTTGGGCGATTCGATCCGTTGCCGGGATGATCTCATAGGACAAAAGACGACTGAGTGGTCGCATGCCACGATGTTTGATTTCTTCAGAAAAACTGGTCAGTCCGGACAACGTCATGGCAATCTTTTGGCTCGCGACGAATGTCCCTCGTCCTTTTTGACGGCTCAAATAACCGGCGTTGACGAGGTTCATGATTGCTTGACGAATCGTCATGCGACTGACATGAAACTGTTCGGAGAATTCACGTTCTGAAGGTAGCGTGTCTCCTGGCTTTAACAATCCGTCATCAATTTGTTGCTTTAAGTACGCTTCAATTTGATAATAAATAGGTAACGGAGATTGTTTATCGATTTCTAACATATCATTTCGCTCCTGACTGAGAAGATGTATGTTTCATTATAGACGAAATTAGACTAGTTGTCTGAACAGATTTATAGAGAGAAGGTGGAGGACAAGATGAATCAACATACAGTCAATACAATCGTGACCTCAGTAAGCGAGGATGGAAAAGGTCATTGGCACACGCTCGAGAACAGTCCTTTCTATCCCGAAGGTGGTGGGCAACCGGCAGACCGAGGATGGATTGATTCGCATGACGTATTAGACGTGCAAATCAAGGACGGTGAAGTGTGGCATCTCTTGTCAGAAGCATTGCCTACCGGAACACCTATAGCGGCTCGAATCGATGAAGAGGTGAGACGAGACCATTCCATCCAGCATACCGCCCAACACTTGTTAACGGCGATTTTGGAAGATCGTCATGGCATTCGTACGCTCAGTTTTGGAATTGGCGAAGAAGATTCGTCCATTGAGATTGAGACGGCAGGGATGGACTGGGCTCAAGTTGAAGCTCTTGAGCAAGAGATGCAGCAACTCATCTTTGAGAATTATCCGATTCATGTGTATGAAATCGCAGAAGAAAAAGTGGACCGGACGCGCTTACGGAAAGCGACCGATCGAACAGGGATGATTCGAATCGTCGAAATCGAAGGGCTTGATTATAACGCGTGCGGTGGGACACACGTGGAAACGACAGGGCAACTTGGTACGATTCACGTGACGACGCTCAAAAAAGTGAGAGGAAACATCCGCTTGACGTATGTAGCCGGTAATCGGGCGTTGAAAGCGACACAACGAGCACGGGAAGCGTTACGGACAATCCACCACACGTTCTCGACAACGAATGAATCGGTGGCAGCACGTGTGATTGAAGAGCACACGATTCGTCTTGAACGTGAAAAAGAAATCAAGACGCTCGAAGAACGGATTGCGAAAGCGAAAGTGGAGGCAGTCTTACAAGAGGACAATTATGTGGCGTTACACGTGGGACGGACCGAAGCGGAAACATTGACGACCGCAATTATTGAACGAATCGCAGCGACCGGACGAATCGCTGTCGGAGCCAACTATAGTACGCAAAAATTATTTGTCATGCATGATGGGACTCATGATATCGCGGTCGGAACATTCCTCCGAGCAACGCTTCAAGAGATGAAGATTGGTCGCGGTGGTGGGAATCATAAGCAGGCACAAGCACGATTCACTTCGGTCACGGAACTTGAACGAGGGATGGAAGAAATCGTGAGACGATTACAAGAGGGGGTCTTACCATGTTGACGATTCAATCGGGAAAAGAAGCTGAGTTAATCGAGCAGGCCAAGCAAGTACGGGAAATCGTATTCGTTCAGGAACAAGGAATCGATGCGAGTCTCGAATACGATAATTTAGATGATGTTTGTACGCACGTGGTCGGTCTCCTTGATGCGCAACCGGTGACGACAGCACGTCTTCGCCCGGTAGACTCGACTGTCGGGAAAGTGGAGCGGGTGGCGACGATTCAGACGGCCCGAGGTCATGGATATGGAAAAGAAATCATGGACGAAGTCGAACGTGTCGCAAAACAGCAAGGATTAAGTGAACTGCGCCTAGGTGCACAGTTAACGGCGCTTCCGTTCTATGAAAAACTCGGGTACGAGGCGTTCGGAGATGAATTTTTAGATGCCAATATCCCACACCGTATGATGCGGAAAACGTGGTAACTCTTTTTTGAAATATCCCATTTTTCTAAAAAAAGGTTGGCAAGAAGATTTCGTTTTGTTATAACTAATACTAACAACTGACAGATAGAGGTTGCGAATGACATGAGTAAGCTTGGTTGAAACGGACGCACTCCGGACCGAGCCGAAAGGGGAAATTCGCCGAAGTCGACGTTCACGTGCGTGTGAACGAAGGCTGGGGTAGTCGTGAATAACGCCTACACTGCCATGGTCAACTACCATGGAGCGCTATCTACGGAACGATTCTTTAATCGTTTTTCAACTGCGCGTACAAGCGGCAGGCCGTAGGGAAAGTGCTTCCTACCGGTCTGCCGCTTTTTCTGTTGGTGGACATCTTGAAAGTGGGGAACTTGATGACAACCGTACTGAAATTTGGAGGCAGCTCTGTTGCTACAATCGAACAAATACAAGCCATTTCAGACTATTTACAAACACGTGTGGCGACCGGTGAAAAATTGGTCGTCGTCGTATCAGCAATGGGCAAGACGACGGACTCGCTCCTGTCGCTCGCTAAACAAATCACGGAGCGCCCGATGATTCGTGAACTCGATCGGCTACTCGCCGTCGGGGAAGAACAGACGATTAGTCTACTCAGTATCGCCTTGAACTCGCGAGGCGTACCTGCCATTTCACTCACCGGACAACAAGCCGGAATTGATACGATGGGCATCCATACGAAGAGCAAAATCAAAGCGATTCGTAAAGAAGTATTGCATGAGAAGTTGCGTCAATATGACGTCTTGATTGTCGCTGGTTTCCAAGGTGTGAATGAAGTGGGAGACGTTACGACACTCGGGCGTGGCGGTTCGGATACGACAGCAGTCGCACTTGCGGCCGTCCTCAGTCAACGTTGTGAAATTTATACGGATGTGGCTGGGGTGTATACGACGGACCCGCGGATTCATCCGACGGCGAAGCGCCTCGACACCGTCTCTTACGATGAAATGATGGAGATGAGTGCACTCGGCTCTAAAGTCATGGAAATGCGAAGCGTCGAGCTCGCGAAAAAGTATGACGTGAATATTTTTGTTGGAAAGACGCTCTCGAGCGAAGGAGGAACATGGATCATGGATACGACGCAAGCAATGGAACAGAAAGCAGTCACGAGTGTGAGTGTCGTCAAAAACGTACTCAGTGTCTCAATTAAACACATCCCGCACACGGCAGCCGGAGTCGCGGACATCTTTGAACGATTGTCTGAACGTCACGTCAATATCGATATGATTTCACAGACGGCGTTCGATGGCGAAGTGTTCCTTTCGTTCACATGTCCACTCGACGAAGAGGCGTTCTTAGAAGAGGCACTCGCAGAATTAACAGCGACCTTGCCACAAATCAAAATCGATCGTCATACGGAACACGCAAAAATTTCGGTCGTCGGAATTGGCATGCGAGACGCGACCGGCGTCGCATCAGAACTCTTCGCAACATTCCGCGAGATGGGGATTCCGTTCTATCAAGTCACGACATCTGAGATTAGCATTTCCTACACGATTCAAGAACAAGACGTGGAAGCGGCAGTCGCAGCCATTGCGGCTCGCTTCAACTTATAAGGGGGTAGCACGATGTATAACGTAGCTGTCGTCGGCGCAACGGGCGCCGTCGGACAAAAAATGATTGACGTCTTAATCGAATACGAATTTCCAATCAGTGAACTGAGACTATACGCTTCGGCACGGTCGGCAGGGAAGACAGTCGAAGTGAACGGACAATCGATTGTGATTCGTGAATTGAACGATTCGATTTATGCGGACCCAATCGATATCGCCTTGTTCTCTGCCGGTGGAAGTATCAGCGAACAGTATGCGCCATGCTTAAGTGAACAAGGGGTCATCGTCATCGACAACTCAAGCGCATTCCGAATGCAAGAAGGAATTCCGCTCATCGTACCGGAAGTGAATCGAGTCGAACTCAGCCCGGAGAAGACACTCATTGCGAACCCGAACTGTTCAACGATTCAATCAGTCGTCGCGCTTGCGCCGCTATCGGAAGTATATGGATTGACGCGAGTCGCCTATACGTCTTATCAAGCCGTATCCGGTTCGGGTCAAAAAGGGATTGATGACCTCGAACGCGGTGCTCGCGGTGAGGATCCGACGAATTATCCGTATCCGATTTATGATAATGTATTGCCGCAAATCGATGTCTTCTTAGAAAATGGCTATACGAAAGAAGAACAAAAAATGATTGAAGAGACGCGTAAAATTTTGAACGCGCCGAACCTTGGCGTAACGGCCACTTGTGTCCGAGTGCCAGTACGAAACAGTCATGCGGTATCCATCACGGTGACGCTCGAACGGGATGCGACAGTCGCAGAAGTCAAAGCTGTACTCGCAGATGCGCCAGGTGTCGTGGTTATGGACAACCCAGCCGAACTTTCATATCCGACACCACTCGATGCAAACGGAACCGATGAGGTGTATGTCGGTCGGATTCGCCGGGATGACTCACAGCCGAATACATTCCATTTGTGGTGCGTCGCGGATAATGTTCGAAAAGGGGCAGCGGCAAATGCGGTTCAAATCGCACAATGCATGATCAGTCAAACAGCGACAAAATAAGGAGGAGATGACATGTTCACAGGAGTTGCGACAGCACTAGCGACACCGTTTCAAGAAGATGGACAGTTAAACTTAGAGGCATGGACAGCATTAATTGAAGACCAAATTCAAGAGGGAGTAAGTGGACTCGTCATCGGTGGAACGACCGGCGAAGGAATGACACTGACGAATGAGGAGTTCGAGACTTTGCTTGTTCGAGCAGTAGAGGTCGCAAACGGTCGAGCGGTGATCATCGCGGGAACGGGATCAAACAACACGGCTGTCAGTATCGAAAAAACGAAGCGCGCCGCAGAACTTGGAGCGGAAATGGCGATGGTCGTTACCCCATACTATAACAAGTCGACACAAGCAGGACTCCTTGCTCACTTTACAGCGATTGCGGATGCGTCACCGATTCCGCTCATGCTCTACAACGTCCCGTCACGGACTGGCGTCGCGTTGGCGCCTGAAACGGTCGGTGAGCTCGCAGAACATCCGCGCATCACGGCCTTAAAAGAAGCGAGTGGAGATATCTCGGTCATGGCACAGATGATGGCTCACCTTCCAGAAGGATTTACCGTTTATTGCGGGAATGACGATCAAATCTTGCCATATATGGCGTGGGGTGCTCAAGGTGTCGTTTCAGTCTTATCAAACGTTTACCCGGGTGCGACCGTCGCATTGGCAGAAGCACTTTTAGCAGGTGATCTTCAGACGGCGCGTGCATGGCAATTACGCCTCCTCCCCGTGATCGACGAACTTTTCGCAGAAGTGAATCCGATTCCTGTGAAGGCTGCTCTTCAAGCGAGAGGATTTGAATTTGGTGCACCACGTCTTCCGCTCGTCCCGATGAGCGCGACAGCTGAAGCGAAATTACTATCGGCGATGGAGCAGTTTAACGAGGTGAGACAATGAATGTACTCATCCATGGATTCGGTGCGATGGGACGAATCGTCGAAGAAGTCGCCAACACGCAAGGCGTGAACGTCTCGGCTATTGTTTCACCTGGGAGTGACGAGCATCTGGCATCATTAGACGAGGTGGATGCACAAGTCGATGTCGTCATTGATTTTTCAAATCCGGCATTACTTCCTGACTTGCTTGCATTCGGACGGTCACGCAACATTCCGCTCGTCATCGCGACGACAGGATTCACACCTGAGGAACTTGCAGCGATTGAAGAAGCATCATCAGACATCCCGATTTTTCAGTCGTATAACACATCGTATGGGATTGCTCTGTTGAAGCAGTTACTCGATCAACTCGTTCCGCTCACGCTCGGCTATGATATCGAGGTCATCGAGGCGCACCACCGAAAGAAAGTGGACGCACCAAGTGGCACTGCGGAGCTGTTGGCCCGCGCCATCGAAGCGAAGCGAGATGTGACACCGATTTACGAACGAACATCACGCCGGGAAGCGCGTGGCGCCGAAGAGTTAGGGATGCACTCGATTCGTGGGGGCACAATCTTCGGGGAGCATACGGTGCTTTTCGCTGGAGATGATGAAATGATTGAATTGAAACATACCGCGTTATCCAAACGCGTGTTTGCAAACGGGGCCCTCGCTGCAGCAGCAACGATTATCGATCGCCCAGCAGGACTTTATAATCTATCGAACTTATACGAGGAGGCTACTCATGTTACTCACAAACGCTTATGAAATCGCACAATATATTAAAGATGCTAAAAAGGAAACACCGGTAAAACTTTACGTCAACGGCCAATTGGCAGGTCTTGAAATCGAAGAAGCGAAAGCATTCGGTACAGACGAGTCGAAACTGTTCTTGACGACGGCGGAGCGCGCGGCAGCTTTCTTAGAAGCGAATGCGTCAGTCATCACCGATTCACACCTTGAATATGATCGTCGCAACAGTGCCGTTCCGATGCTCGATACGACACAACTCAACGCACGAATTGAACCAGGTTCGTTTATCCGTGACCACGTTCAAATCGGAAACAACGCTGTCGTCATGATGGGGGCTGTCGTCAACATCGGGGCAGTCATCGGAGACGGTTCGATGGTCGACATGAACGCCGTCATCGGAGCACGCGGAACGCTCGGGAAAAACGTTCACCTCGGAGCAGGTGCCGTGGTCGCCGGTGTCCTTGAGCCACCTTCAAAAGATCCAGTCATCATTGAAGATGGTGTCATGATTGGAGCGAACGCTGTCATCTTGGAAGGGGTTCGCGTCGGCGAAAATGCGGTAGTCGCAGCTGGAAGTGTCGTCACGCAAGATGTGCCTCCAGGTGTGGTCGTCGCAGGTACACCGGCACGAGTCATCAAGCAGAAAGATGAAAAAACTTCTGAAAAAACGCAACTTGTTGATGACTTACGCTCTCTCTAACGTATAATAGACAGAAAATATAAACAATGAGGAATGGGAGAGTTGCATTATGGAACAGTATGGACAATGGATGTGGAAAGACGGGGCTTGGATTGAGCCGACTGACGCAAACACGAGTATCATGACACACGCGATTCACTACGGAAGCGGGTTCTTTGAAGGGATTCGCGCGTATCACACGGAAGAAGGCCCAGCCATCTTCCGCTTACGTGAACACTTGGAGCGACTCGTTCGCTCGTGTGCATACTACCACGTCACGCTACCTTACACGGTGGACGAACTCGAACAAGCGACGATGGAATTGATTGAACGAAATGGATTTGAAGCATGTTATATCCGCCCGTTCGTCTTCCTCGGGACACCTTGGCAAGCACTTATGCCGACAGCGGAGACGAAGGTACATGTTGCCATCTCGTGTTGGCCGCTCGGCGAATATTTCAGCAAAACAGTCGGGATTCGGGCGAAAGTAGCCTCGTATCGTCGCGTATCTTCTACGATGATGCCGATGCAAGCGAAAGCCGCATCGAACTATATGAACTCTCAGTTGTTAAAAGGAGAAGCGCTTCGTGACGGATTTGATGAAGCGATCGCCCTCGATATGAACGGAAACGTCAGTGAGGCGAGCGTCGCGAACATCTTCCTCGTTAAAGGGAAGACAATCACGACACCGTCGCTCGATTGCTCCGTACTCGATGGCATCACGCGTCAGACGGTCATGCAACTTGCGCGTGATGCAGGTTACGAAGTCGTGGAACGTCACATCGGGCGCGATGAGTTATATGTAGCCGATGAGATCTTCTTGACGGGAACGGCAGCCGAGGTGACGAGCGTCATCGAGGTCGATCACATCTCAATCGGTGGCGGCGTCCAGTCGGTCGCAACAGAAATGTTGACACGCTATCGTGAAGCCGTGACAGGACAACTTCCGGAACACCGTGATTGGGTTACGTTTGTAAAATCAGCAGTTAAAGAGTAAAGGAGTTTTGAACGATGGGAGTCACAATTGACTTGAATGCGATTCGCGAGAACAAACGTCGGATTGAAGCGCTCGGGCGCCCCGTGTTTGCGGTCGTGAAAAACAACGCCTATAACCTAGGGATGGAGCCAGTTGTGACGACTTTGTATGATGAAGGGGTCCGTCACTTCATGGTGACAACAATCGAAGAAGCAATCGAAGTTCGAACGCATGCAGAAGCGGCTCGTGTCCTCGTCATGAATCCGGTCTATAAGTGGCAACACGTGCATGCCCATGACTTTGATGTCGCCATCGGGTCATATGAATGGCTCGTCTCACAGCGAGAACATCTCGATGGAGTTCGCCTACACTTGAAACTAGATGTCGGGATGAACCGATTCGGTGCCAAAACGTTTGAAGAAGCGCTACAAATCGTCGCCTTCTGTCAAAATGAAGGACTGGACCTCGTCGGATTATGTACGCACTTCCCGCTCGCGGATGCAGATAACGCGGAAGTCGAGCATAGCGTGCAAGTCGAACGTTTTGCCGACTGGTCGACGCGTTTGATGGAACGTCATACGTTTGAATTGATCCATGCGGCAAATAGTGCAGCCACGCTTCAAGATGACGCGCGCTTGCATCATTGCACACATGTGCGTGTCGGAATTTTCTTATATGGCTATTCATCGGTCGAACCCGTTGAATGGTTGGTTCCCGCTTTCTATTGGGAGACAGAAGTGGTCGCGGTCCATGACATTGAAGCAGGTGCTCACGTCGGATATGGGACGGGATACACGGCCGAAACGAAGGAACGCATCGCCGTTCTTCCTGTCGGATACGGAGATGGGTTAATGCGAGCGAGACGTCACTTGCCTGTTCATATTGAAGGGAAAGCCTATCCGTTCGTCAGCAATATCTTTATGAGTCATAGCTTCATCAAAGTGGACGACGACGTACAAATCGGCGATCGGGTCACACTGTATGGGGTAGAAACGAAAATCGATGACGTGACACGTGTTGGTTACGCCAACAATTCAGAACAGCTCTGTGCTCGTTCATGGCGTGTCCCCCATCGCTTTGAAGGAGGAATTGTATGTACACCACCAATCAATCAGAATGTTTGATCGAAGGTGTGTCCGTCCGTGAACTTCAAGCGACGTACGGGACACCTTTATACATCATGAGTGAGCCAGAACTAGAGCGTCGCCTTGGGATTGTCCAGGATGCGTTCCTAGACAAGTATCCGAATACGTATGCGTTGTACGCGTCAAAAGCGTTATCGATTGCGGCCGTGTATGAAAAAGTAATGGCGGCAGGTTTAAGTGTCGACGTCGTCTCGAGGGGTGAGATGTACGTGGCACTGCATGCCGGTGTACCGGCAGAGCGCATTCACGTCCACGGGTCGAACAAAACGATTTTGGATATCACGTTCGCACTCGAACAGGGGATTACACACTTTACCATTGACAACATGCGTGAAATCAGCCTCTTGTCAGGACTTGCGGCTGAATATAATCGTGAAGTCGATGTTCTTCTCCGCATCGTGCCTCAAGTCGTTGGAGGTGCCCATGCGGCGATTCAAACGGGTGGGGTTGATACAAAATTCGGTTTTCCGACGCATGACGATACGTATTTGGATGCTGTTCGTGCGACGTTGGAAGCGGAACATTTACAGTTGAAGGGCATTCACTGTCACGTCGGTTCTCAAATTCAAGATCCGACCCTCTTCATCAACACGGTGAAGACGATGGTGCGCTTCATGGATACGATTCGTCAAGAGACCGGCTATACGACGGATGTGTTAAACATTGGTGGTGGCTTCGGTGTCGCTTACTTGGATGAAGACGAGCGTCTCGACTTCGCACAAACGATGGAGCGTGTGATGGAGACGTTGGTCGAGGAAGTCGAGGCACGTGAATTGCCACTTCCGAAAATCGGGATTGAACCTGGTCGTTGGCTCGTCGCCAATGCAGGCGCCACGCTTTATGAGGTGGGAACCGTCAAAGAAGTGAGTGGCGTACGCACGTTTGTGTCCGTCGATGGTGGGATGACAGATAACATTCGTCCGGCGCTATATGACGCAGAATATGAAGTCGTGGCAGCGACTCGGATGAATGAAGAGAAGACGCTCGAGGCAAAAATTGTCGGAGCGTGTTGCGAGTCGGGAGATATCATCTCGAACCGCTCCTTGATCCCTCCTGTCACACCGGGTGATTTGCTACTCGTCAAAGCAACGGGAGCGTATAACTTCTCGATGGCGAGCAACTATAACCAAATGCTTCGTCCTGCTGTTGTGTTCGTCAAGGATGGGCGTCATCGCCTCGTCGTACGTCGCCAAACGTTTGAAGACTTGGTGGCATGCGAGGTCATTGGCCAATCGATTTAAGGCTACAGAGCAATCTGTAGTCTTTTTTTGATTTTGAAATGAGAACGTTTTTCAATTATGATAGAGAAGAGAAAAAAAGGGGAAGTGATGGTCATGACAAAGACAGCAGCACAACAGTTAATTGAAGACAGACGTACGGTTCGGATTTTCAAGGAAGAGCCGATTGATACGAAGGTGCTCTATGAGGTGTTGCAATCGGCACACCACGCACCGTTTCATAATAAAGTCGAGCCATGGAACGTGTATGTGTTCAATGGGGATGGGAAACAAGTACTACTCGATGCGCTCGAGCCCGCCTTCTCGGAGGCGTCAGAAGGACAGCGTGAAAAAGTGACAGGACGCATCTTGAATGCAGCGACGTGTATGTATGTGACGGCAAAGCGATTTGAGACGGAAAAAGGGAATCGTGATGCGTTGCTCGCGACGGCGACATTTATTCAAAATGTTCAACTCTTGTTCAGTGAACGTGAAATCGGAATGGTCTGGCGTACGGGTGGACTATTTGACGATGCGCGTTTGAAAGAAATGATTGGAGCGGAAGGCGAGACGTTTATCGGTCTTCTGCAAATCGGGAAATATGACACAGCAGATATTCCTGCACCGAAAGCACGACAGCCAATTGATGCACACCTGACCATTTTTGAATAAAAAAGCGAGCGAAGGATTCTTCCTTCGCTCGCTGTCTATATAAATCCGTTATCGTTTTAATTTAGTTGCGAGCCAATCTTGAATCACAGGTGTTGGAATCATCCAGCCGTTCCTCCATTTTTAGAATCTTCTTCTCTACTATTATCCAAATGCATACGTTCCCAAACCTCACGATGTGCACCATGGAGCGTGTCATCGAAAGAATCATCGATATGAAGGCCATAACTTGGGTTGATCGATGAGGCGTACAAATCTAACATGAGTTGATCGTGGTTCGGATACATAGAGTGGGCTCCTTTCAATACGTCAGCTTGGCTACATCTTTAGTATACAAAGGAACTGTTTAGAAAATTCGAGAGAAACGTTAACATTTTATGAATCTTGTAAACGCTTTCAAAAACTATGCGTTTCGCTTATGGGTACGCACGACTGTTGGTACTGCTCAGCACGTTTCGCATACTTCTTAACCGTTCTCTCCATGATGAAGCGGTCTTCGTCGTTCAGAGGACGGACGACTTTTGCTGGTACGCCCATCACCATCACCCCTTCAGGGACTTGCATATTCGGTGTCACAAGCGCACCCGCAGCCACGAATGACCCTTTCCCGATTTTTGCACCATCGAGCACGGTAGCGTGCATCCCGATCAAGCAATCCTCTTCAATCTCGCACCCGTGAATCATCGCCATATGACCAATCGAGACACGGTCATGGATAATGGTCGGTGAACCCTCATATTGATGGATCATCGAACCATCCTGAATATTGACATAAGAACCGATTCGAATCGGACCCTCGTCTCCACGGATGACGGTGTTGAACCATACTCCTGAGTGTGCCCCGATTGTCACATCGCCAATGACATGTGATCCTGGTGCAAGATAAGTCGTCGAATCGACGTGTGGTGTCAGTTCTCCTAGTTTGTATTGCATCGTTGTAACCCCTTTCAGATCGATATGCTATCATTGTCGCACAACTTGAAAAAGAAATTGCAACGAAAAGAATATTCTTGGTAAGATAGTTAAAATACGTTGAATAAGGAGATCAAAAGATGGAGAAACAACATTTGATTGACATCGCCGCAAAGAAAAAGAAAGCGGCCGTCGTCTTTAAAGACGTCGCTGTGATTGACGTGTACAGTCGTGAGACGATTCGTACGGACGTCGCCATCGATGCCGGGTATATCGTGGCAATTGGGGAAGGATACGATGGAGAGGTCGAATATCATGACCCGACTTGGACGCTTGCCCCGTCCTTTATCGATTCGCACGTCCATATCGAGTCGTCGATGGTCCCACCTCATGAGTTTGCGAAAGCGGTCTTGCCACTCGGGGTCACGACGGTTATTGCGGACCCGCATGAGATTGCGAACGTGAACGGGGCGCTTGGGATTGAATATATGTTAGCGGATGCAAAAGGGCTACCGCTTGACGTCCGCATGATGTTACCGAGCTGTGTGCCGGCGACACCATTCGAACATGCAGGTGCAAAGTTGTACGCAGAGGACTTGGCACCGTTTTTAGGAGACCCTGGTGTACATGGATTAGGTGAAGTCATGGACTATCCATCGGTTGAAGCAGGAAGCGAGGATATGCTTCAAAAGATTGCGCAGACGGAACAAGTGGGCAAAGTCGTGGATGGCCATGCTTCAGGTCTCAACCCCAATCAATTGAATGTATATCGTTCAGCAGGAATCATGACGGACCACGAATGTACGACGGCCGAAGAGGCGATTGAACGGGTACGACGTGGATTCTACGTTCAAATTCGGGAAGGTTCCGTTGCACGAAATGTAGAGAAGGTCAGTTTGGCCGTGACAGAAAGCAATGCCCATCGTTTCCTTTTCTGTACAGACGATAAACATTTGGATGACTTGGTCGCAGAAGGTGGAATTGACTACAACATTCGTACAGCGATCAAGCAAGGCGTCAAGCTAGAGACGGCCTATGCGATGGCGAGCTTACATGCGGCAGAAGCCTACGGGTTAAAAGAAATCGGGGCCATCGCACCTGGGAAGAAAGCAAACTTCGTTATCTTGTCAGACGTCGAATCGGTAAAAATCGAGCAAGTGTACGTCAATGGTACGCTCGTCGCCGAAGCAGGGAATGCGACATTTAACGCTGAGGGGATTGAAGTGCCAAAACCGATGAAAGGTGAACTAGCATTACCTGAATTGACTGCTGACTCGTTCCGACTTGCCCCGAGCGAGGAAGAAGTGGATGTCATTCAAGTGCTTCCGAACAGCTTGTTGACAAAACGACAACGTCTCACGTTCCAACCAGATGCGTCAGGGGCAGATTTATCACAGGATATCGCCACGCTCGCCGTCATCGAACGTCATCATGGGACAGGTCACATGGCGCTAGCTCCCGTCACAGGATTCGGATTAAAACGAGGTGCACTTGCAGCTACTGTTGCCCATGACAGCCACAATTTGGTCATCGCTGGAGTCAGCCCGGAAGATATGTTACTCGCAGCGAGAACACTCGAAAAAGTAGGCGGAGGGGTCGTTGCCGTATCGGAAGGGGAAGTGCTCGCCGTGCTCCCGCTTGAAATCGGTGGTCTCATGACAAAACGTCCTTACCGTGAAGTCGCAGATATTCTCGAACAGTTAAATGATGCGCTCGACGTTGTCGGTGCACACCGTCACTTTAATCCATACTTGACGATGTCATTCCTTGCCTTACCGGTTATTCCAGATTTGAAATTGACCGACATGGGATTGTTCGACGTGACCACTTTCTCATTCATCAACGATTGACTCGGTCTAACGTATGATTTTTGTTAAGAACGGTCGATAACGATTGAATGACTGACAGGAAGTTGGTATAGTTACGACAAGTTTCATCGGGTCAAATTTGAAAGGGGGGATATTACAGATGGAACAAGTTGCTTACAATCGGTCGTATGATGAACATGAGGAATTGATCAATTCTGTATATCGTGCTTTCAAGGACCGATGCGAAGAACTGCCAGAAGAAACACAGACGAAACGCCGTTTACGGCGACTCATCTTTTCTACGATTAAAGAACAGACGAAGTCTCACGCTGACCGATTCGTGTTATACCACTTCTTCAACGATTTCTTTAAAGCAGTAGAGACGAATGACCAAGAAGCGCTTGCTGTTTTGAAGAGAATCATTCGTGATGAAAAAAACTATTGATATGTGACGTCAACTTGTGATAATTTAGACGTAACTTTAAATGAATATTCGTGCTATCGATGAGGTAGAGGTGCGATGCTGATGAGTAAGTAGTCGGAGGATGACAACGATGAGGACTACAAAAAGGCAGGATCGCCGAAGTGCAACACCATGTCCGTGGGGTTGTGCTGGGCTGACGGGAAATACCCGTCGGACTGCCATACATATTTACGTATGGAGCGCTCCAAGTCGGCTAAGAAAGACGGAACATCCAGCGAGGGTGTCGGCTTTGTTGCCGATGCCCTCGCTTTGCGTTTTTTTAAGCATAGGGGGGCCTCATCCTAATAAAAAAGGAGGAATTCAGCATGGTAGATTATTCAACTTCGGTACTTTCACTTGTACCGGCATTACTCGCAATTATTATGGCAATCACAACAAGAAAGGTCATCCCATCACTCGGTGTCGGGATTATCGCAGGGGTGCTTCTCTTGCATAGTTTCAATCCGCTCGATTCGATTCAATACTTGTGGTCGAACATCATTGCCCTATTCTGGTCGGATGGAGCCATTAACGAATGGAACGTATTGTTGATTGCGTTCTTGCTCCTTCTCGGAATTTTATCGTCAATCATTCAAACGTCAGGTGGCGCACGCGCATTCGGTGAATGGGCTGCTGCAAACGTCAAGACGGCACGCGGAGCGCGTCTCGTATCGTTTGGTCTTGGTATTTTGATCTTTATCGATGACTACTTTAACAGTTTGGCGGTCGGGAACATCAGTCGTCCACTCACAGACCGTAAAAACATCTCACGCGCGAAACTTGCGTACACGATTGACTCAACAGCAGCACCTGTCTGTGTCATCAGCCCGCTTTCAAGTTGGGGTGCGTACATCATCGCCATCATCGCTGGAATTTTGACAAAATATTCGATTGATAGCTACTCATCATTCTCTGCGTTCATTCAAATCATTCCGATGAACTTCTATGCCGTCTTCGCACTCTTGTTGACAGCGTATGTGGCCTTTACTGGACTTGCCATCGGACCGATGCGTACGCATGAACTTCGTGCCCTTCAAGGTGAATTGTATGATTCAGCAAAAGGAAAGCCAATGGGAATGAGCGAAGATTTGCATGAACACGAAGGTGGGAAAGTTCGCGACTTGATCGTTCCGATCATCACACTTATCATTGCGACTGTTTCGGCAATGCTCTATACAGGTGGACAAGCACTTGCAGCAGATGGTCAGAACTTCTCATTGATCGGGGCGTTCGAATCGACAGACGTGACACGTTCGCTCGTCGCAGGTGTCGTCATCAGCTTGATTGTCGCACTCCTTCTTCTTGTCGGCCGTAAAATCCCGGCGCGTGACTATGGAAAAGCGGCATGGGAAGGCGTCCGTGCGATGTGGCCAGCCGTCCTCATCCTCTTGTTTGCTTGGACAATCATTGCAGTTATCAGTGACATGAAGACAGGGGAATACTTGGCGAGCTTCGTCACGGATACAATTGCTGCTTCGTACTTGCCACTTCTTCTCTTCTTGATTGCCGGAATTATGGCATTCTCGACAGGGACGAGCTGGGGAACGTTTGGTTTGATGCTTCCGATCGGGGCGGACTTGATCATGGCAGTCGAACCAGAGCTTCTTCTCGCATCACTCGCTGCTGTATTGGCAGGTGCGGTGTTCGGTGACCACTGTTCACCAATTTCGGATACAACGATTCTCAGTTCAACAGGAGCTGGCTCACACCATATCGATCACGTGTTGACGCAATTACCATATGCGATCCTTGCAGCAATCGTATCAGCGATTGGATACTTGGTACTCGGAATCACAGCATCGATTTGGATCGGGTTCTTTGCGGCATTGATCTCGTTTGTGGTACTAGTGGGAATCGCGCAAGTGATTTCAAAACGTGGGAAAGTACCTGCTGACATTCGCGCACAGCGTGAAGCTTAATAGATGAAAAAGACTTCCATCACATCGATGGAAGTCTTTTTTTTGTGTGTTTTTGCTGAATCAACTAGACGATCGAACAGTCTACCGAGAATGAACCAGAAGGAGGCTGTCACCATGTACAGTGCTGACTGTGGCAGTGAGGTCGAATGGATGATATGTGAGGAAAACCAAGCTGTCTCGAGTAACCCAAATGGAGGTGAAGTCAAAACAATAAGAAGTTCCGGTCATCAAATCCAAAAAATATTGAGGATGCAGATTGCGGTAGCCAATAGGGTGAGCCATAGCGTCCAACTCTTCATAAGTAAAAATCCCTTTCACCACAGAAAAACATCCTTGATCCGTATAGGTATCAAGGATGTTATCTCATTATTTGACGTCAAGCCACTTGAAGCTCGCATCGGCACCGAACGGGTGACGGTACATGTTTTCGATGTTTGAACGCTCTAAGTATGCTTCACCTTTTTGGTAAATCGGAGCGATTGCGAAATCTTCTTCAAGAAGGATACGTTCAGCTTCTTGCATCGTTTCCCAACGCTTCATCTGATCGGCTTCTTTCTTCGCTGATTGGATCAATTGATCATACTCGTCGTTTGAGTACTCCATACGGTTGAATGGTCCGTCTGTGACCCACATATCGAGGTATGTCATTGGATCCTGGTAGTCAGGGCCCCATCCAGCAGCAGAAACGTCATACTCACCTTTTCCTTCGAGGTCAAGGAAGTTTTTGAACGGTTGTTGTTTGATGTTAAGCGTTAAACCAGGCAAGTTTTTCTCGAGTTCACCTTTGATGAATTCGTTGACTTTCTTGAACGCTTCTTCATCACGTGAGAGGAACTCGAGCTCGATTGTTTCAACTCCTAGCTCTTCAAGACCTTTCTCCCAAGCGGCTTTCGCTTCATCAACATTGTAGCTGAGGAGGTCTGGATGCTTCTCACGGAAATCAGCGCCGTTTTCTGTGAATGTGAAATCTTTCGCCACGATGAAGTTCGCTGGTTGTGAACCGTCCGTCAAGATGACATCCGTTACACTTTGTTTATCAAATCCTTTGGCGAGTGCCTCACGAATGTTAACGTTTTGAAGCGCCTCGTTCTTTTGGTTGAAACGAAGGAAGTTGATCCGTGCATCGGCACGCGTCTTGAATTCGTCGCTGTCTTCAAATTGTGGAACGAATTCAGATGAGAGAAGCGTGTAGTCCGCTTCGCCTGACTCGAACAAGTTGACACCCGTCGATACGTCTTTTACGACTTTGACGTTGATCGTATCCATCTTCACGTTTTCAGCATCCCAATACTCTGGGTTTTTCTTATAGACCCATCCTGCATTGTCTTGCCATTCGCTCAACACATAAGGACCGTTATAGAGCGTCTTGTCGACAGAAGTCGCGAATTCTTCGCCCTGTTCTTCGACGTACTCTTGTTTTTGCGGCATGTATGTTGGGAAACCAGTTAATCCTAAGAAATATGGTGCGGGTGCTTCCAACTGAACTTCAAGTGTCTTCTCGTCGATTGCTTTCGCACCGAGATCGTCAAGAGACGCTTCGCCTGCAAGGATTTTGTTTGCATTTTTTAAGTCTTGAAGGATATACGCATATTCGGCACCTGTTTCTGGATTGAGTGCGCGTTTCCAAGAGTAGACAAAGTCTTCAGCTGTAATCGGTGAGCCATCTGACCAGTTCGCGTCACGTAGTTTAAACGTGTATGTAAGACCATCCTCTGATACTTCGACATCTTCGGCGATCCCTGGTGTCGGTTGGTTGTTCTCGTCTAGACGATATAACCCTTCGAACACGTTGTTCGTCACGATAATCGATGTCGAGTCCGTCGTAAGTGTTGGATCGAGCTGTGGCAAATCTGTCGCCGATACCATCGTAATTTCTTTTTTAGCATCGCTTGAAGATGAATCCTCCGAACTCGATGAGTCGTCTCCTGTACTACAAGCTGCTGTCGCTAATAAAGCGACCCCCGATAAAGCTAGCCATTTTTTGTTACGCATCATACAACCTCCCGAAAATTCTGATAATTTAGAATATGTTGTAATTAAACTACATCTAGGATGAATATGCAATGGAATTTTTCAAATTATTCGAAAATATAAACTTATTTAGAATATCTATCCCTCAATCCTTTTAGGAAGTAGAATAGAAAAATCGACGAATGATTATACAGTATCTTTGTATAGTTATTCGATAAGATTATAGATTGGTGGAGGCGTTAATTTGAAACAACATTCAGCCGGAATCGGCTTTTTCGGTCTCGCGGCCATGGTCGTCGGGACAATGATTGGTGGAGGTGCCTTTAATCTCCCAGGTGCTATGGCACAAGGGGCAGGTGTAGGACCTGTTTTAATCGGATGGGGGATTACAGGGATTGGGATGATCATGCTCGCCTTTGTCTTTCAGTTTTTAGCGGACACGCGTCCTGAGTTAGAAGGTGGCATTTACGCCTATGCACGGGAAGGGTTCGGCAAATTTGTCGGATTCAACAGCGGCTGGGGTTACTGGATGTCAGCATGGATTGGGACAGTGGCAAACATCACCTTGATTTTTAGCACGTTGGCATACTTTTTCCCTGTATTCTCGGCAGAACATCGATTGTTCCGTTTGTTCGTCAGTGCAATTTTGGTTTGGGGATTATTTTGGCTCATTTCCCGTGGAATGCGGGAGGCGGCACTGTTGAACATCGTCACGACGATTGCGAAGCTCGTTCCGATTTTCTTGTTCATCGTGCTCATTCTCTTTGCGTTTCAGATTAACACGTTCCGGGTCGACTTTTGGGGCGAGTCTGGATTTGTTTGGGCAAATGTTTTCCCTCAAGTGAAGTCTACGATGCTCGTGACATTATGGGCGTTCGTCGGTATTGAAGGGGCAGTCGTCTTATCCTCGCGCGCGCGTCAAAAAAAAGATGTGGGACGAGCGACAGTGATTGGATTGATCGGCACATTGTTAATTTATATGATGATTTCGATTTTCTCGTTCGGTGTCATGACGCAAGAACAGCTCGCGGCGTTACCAGAACCGTCGATGGCCTATGTGTTAGAGGCGGTCGTTGGACCGTTCGGGGCGACATTGATTAATATCGGGTTGCTCGTCTCATTGACAGGCGCATTGCTCGGATGGACGATTTTAGCGACCGAAATTTCGTACGTCGCTAGTCGAGACGGTGTCTTCCCGAAAGTGTTCAATCGATTGAACGCAAACGATACGCCAGTGAACGCATTATTGATCACACAAGTGTTTACGCAAGTCGTCACAGCTGTTGCATTATTCTCGGAGCAGACGTACCTTGTCTTGTCGAGTATCGCCGGGATCGCAGCGCTCGTTCCATATCTTTTCTCGGCACTTTATGGATGGATGGAAGCGAAGCGGACGGCATCGTTACGGATGATGGTCATCTCTGCCATCGCCTCGATATACGCCACATGGCTACTGTATGCATCAGGAATCGAATACGTCCTGATTGCGATGATTCTTTACGCACCTGGTATTTTTGTCTTCCTGTTGGCAGAGCGAGAACAGGGACGCCCGTTCTTAACACGCACGCAGTCGATTATCGCTGTCATTATTTTGTTATGTGCCACGTATGGCGTATATGGTCTTTGGACATCATCGATTGCATTATAAGAAAACTCACCAAACGCTTCATGCGTTCGGTGAGTTTTTTGATGACCGGAGTAATTGTTCGATTGCCTCTGGAGAAGCAGGTCTTGCATACAGGTAACCTTGGAATGAATCACACGCGGTAGACTTTAAATGCTGAAGCATCTCTTCGTCTTCGACCCCTTCGGCCACGACGTGAAGGTTTAAACTCTTCCCGAGATGGACGATGACGTCTAGCAAGTGAGATTTAGATGTCATCCAATCGTCGAGAAATACTTTATCAATCTTAAGTTCGTCGACTGGGAATGACTTTAAATACTGCAAGGACGAGAAGCCCGTTCCAAAATCGTCAATCGACAGACGGTAATTCAGTCGCTTGATTTGCTCCATGCGCTCAATGATTTCATCGGTTTGTTGCATGACTAAGCTTTCCGTAATTTCTAAAATGACATCTGATGTGTCGAGTTGGAGTTGTTGCTTGATGTTTCGAAGCGTATTCAAGAAACTGTCGCTCCGGAACTGGTTTGGTGAAATGTTAATCGCCATCGAGAGTGGTTGTTCAAATTCAGTTTTCCATGTCTTTAACTGTTTCGTCGCCTCTAAAATGACCCAGTTGTTGATCGGGACGATAAGCGCCATCTCTTCTGCGAGTGGAATGAACTCGGAAGGCGGGATTTGTCCCAATTCTTCGTGATGCCAGCGAAGGAGCGCTTCAAAACCGATGAGACGGTCTGTCGCCAACTCATACTTCGGCTGATACTCGAGATAAAAATGTTTTTCTTCTAACGCACGGTATAAGGCTTTCTCGATATGAATTTGTCTTGAGAATGCGGCATCCATATCTTTTGTCACGAATTGAATCGTGCCAACTCCAATCTGTTTTCCTTTGAAGAGGGCACTTTCGGCGCGCGTATACAGTTCCTCGAGCGAACTCGCAGAAGATGGATAAAACACACAGCCGACTGAAATCGATACCATGATTGAGTGATGGTAGATTCGGAATGGGCGTTGCAATTCGTGTTGCAGATGACGGAGTGATTGGAACACTTCTTCTTTAGATTCTTCAAAATACATGACACCGAATAGTCCGCCCGTCGGATGGAACAATAAAGCAGATTCCGGGATGAGGTGGATTGCGCGCTCCTTGATTTGGACGAGGAGCTCATTCCCGACGCGAGATCCGAACGATTCGTTTATGATTTTGAAGCGATCGATATCGAATAAAGCGATGTGGAGAAGTCCTTCTCGCTCATCGATTTGTTGAAGGATTGAATCGTATTGACGTAAGAATCCTTTTTTATTGTAGAGTCCTGTTAATTCGTTTTGATAAGCAAGGAATCGAACTTCTTTTTCGAGACGTTTCTTTTCTGAAACATCGAATCCAAACGCCGTATACTGAATCACATCATTTTTTTCACTAACAATCGGCACGACGGTCAAATTAAGCCAACAAGGCTCATCATCATGCTCTTTGCAAGAAATCGGCATTTCTCCGTTCCAGATGCGATTCGTCGCCAAGGACTTTAAGACATCACGTGAAACCCTGCTCTGGTCACTTTCGTCATGAATGAGTTCGAACCAATCTCGTCCGATTAGTTGCTGCTCCGTTGCATCGAGTAAACGACATAAGGATGGATTGATATCGACGATTTCCCCTTTTGCGTTCGTTGCCAAGTAATGGGTCGATTGCTTGATCATTTCTTGAAAATGATGAAGTAAATTGAATTGTTCTGTGCTAATGAGAGGTCCGAATCCTTTTGGCAGGAAGGCGAGAAAGTAGCCGTATATCCCTTCGAGCGAAAAAGATTGCAAGTATGCGGTCGCATAAATGACGGAGCCATCTTTATGTTGAAAAGGCGTCATCGCCGTCGTCGAAAATGGATATTGAAGGAGGAGCGGTGTCCATGTCTCCAAAGCATGTCCTAACTGCCGAACGACAGGAAGTGGTTGATGGAGGACTTCTTCACGTTCCCACCCGAACAATACTTCGGCATGTGTATTCCATAACAGAACCGTACCATCTTGAGAAATATAACAACACGGTACAGACAAAGCATCGATGAATTGATCTACCGATAAATCACGCAATGAAGCCACATCATTTCCTCCAATCTGTCATGCTCAATGCATATTCTAATGTCAGTGTACCTGATTTTGCCAATTCAAGAAATGGTTAAGTACGTCATTGTCAAAAGAAAGGCGGACATCATATACTGTAAGGGTAAGATAGTTTTGAATAAGGGGGAAGCAATATGTCAAAAACACATGATGTGATTGAGCTGACAGAAAAATTCGGGGCACACAACTATCATCCACTACCGATTGTTATTTCGGAGGCGAAAGGGATTTGGGTAACCGATCCTGAGGGGAATCGCTACATGGATATGTTAAGTGCATACTCTGCAGTCAACCAGGGACACTGCCATCCGAAAATCATTCAAGCGCTCAAAGATCAGGCAGATAAGATTACGTTGACGTCACGTGCCTTCTACAACGATCAACTCGGACGCTTTTACGACAAAGTGGTAACGCTTACAAAAAAACAAATGGTGTTGCCGATGAACACGGGCGCAGAAGCCGTAGAGACAGCGGTAAAAACAGCCCGTCGTTGGGCGTATGAAGTAAAAGGGATTCCAGGTCAGGCCGAAATTATCGTCTGCACCGGAAACTTCCATGGACGTACGATGGCTGCTGTGTCGATGTCGACTGAAGCAGAGTACCAACGTGGGTTCGGACCATTATTACCAGGATTCAAAGTCGTACCATATGGCGATATCGATGCGTTTGAAGCGGCAATCACAGAGAATACAGCAGCGTTCATCGTGGAACCGATTCAAGGTGAGGCAGGAATCATCATTCCACCAGAAGGTTACTTGAAACGTGCATCTGAACTCTGTCAACAACACAACGTCCTATTCGTGGCTGATGAGATTCAGTCTGGGCTTGGTCGTTCAGGAAAATGGTTTGCCATCGAGTGGGAAGATGTCACACCGGATATGTACATTCTCGGAAAAGCGCTTGGAGGCGGTGTCTTCCCAATTTCATGCGTTGCCGCGGATCAAGAAATTCTTTCTGTGTTTAATCCAGGATCACACGGCTCGACATTTGGTGGAAACCCGCTCGCTTCTGCGGTCTCAGTCGCAGCGCTCGAAGTGTTGGAAGAAGAGAAACTTGTCGAGCGTTCGTTAGAGTTAGGGACGTATTTCATGGAACGTTTGAAATCAATCGATAATCCGATGATTCGCGACGTCCGTGGACGCGGATTATTCATCGGCATCGAATTGACCGAAGCGGCTCGTCCATATTGTGAGGCACTTAAAGAACGTGGACTTCTCTGCAAGGAAACGCATGAGACAGTCATTCGATTGGCTCCACCTCTCGTCATCACGAAAGAAGAACTCGATCAAGCGTTTGAAGCAATCGAAGCAGTTCTTGCTCCGGCAGCTATTTCGTAAACAGCGACAGCTTGGTATAATAGCCTCAGTTGAATGGACACCTGCATGTTGCAGGTGTCTTTTTCGTGGAGGAGGGCATGAGATGCTGTACGTATACGTTGGGTTAGCAGGTGCAGTTGGAGCGTTGGCACGGTACGGACTTGGATTACTAGTCGCTTCTTTCGGAACGAGCCCGTTTCCAGTCGCGACACTGTTCATCAATTTAATTGGAAGCTTTCTGTTAGGATGGCTGACGCATCGATTCCTTCAAAGGGGAAAACCTTCTCCTCAAATCGTCACGATTATCGGAACCGGAATGATCGGGTCGTTTACCACGTTTTCCACGTTTAGTGTAGAAACGATTCAATTAGCTGAAAATGATCATATACTTCTCGCTGTTACATATGTATTCCTCAGCATCACACTCGGTTTATGGAGTTCCTGGTTTGGTTATCACATTGGAATAAAAACGTCGACAAGAGGTGAAGTGAAATGACGCTTCTTTGGGTTACAGCTGGCGCTTTCATCGGTGCGATTCTCCGCTTCGCAATCGGTCAGACCATGAAAAAATGGTCTGATTCAACTTTTCCGTGGGCGACGTTGTTCGTCAATATAACAGGGTCGTTTGGTCTCGGGTACTTGTACGCGCATACCGATCACCAATCGCTCATTCTCTTTTTAGGTATCGGATTTTTTGGTTCGTTTACGACGTTCTCGACCTTAAAACTTGAATTGATGCGGTTTGCGACAAAAGACTGGATTCGATTCGGTCTCTATTTGCTTGCGACCTATCTGTTCGGACTAATCGCGGCTTACATCGGTTGGTCGATGTAATAACACAACACCCCTTCAATCGAAGGGGTGTTGTGTTATTCTGCGTGTTGAAGCTTTTCTGTGCATGAAGCACAAGTCGTTTCGTATGACTCGCACTGTTCGTCCATATGTTTTCCACATTCCTGACATGTCTTATCCGGTAATTTTTGATAAAACTCGACAGATGATTCGAGTCGGCTCGCCCATTCATTCATATGAAGATACCTCCTTCGGTAAATTGTCTGACAGTTTTGGTTGTTGTCATGATTGTATTATAACAGAAGTATATAAGTCAACTATAATATATAACAGATATATCAACGAATTTTTGCTACACTGTATACATAAAAGACGAGGTGAAAAATATGAAAGTGCCCCAATGTGAGACGATTGGGATCCAATCAGAAGACGTACCGACGCTACAAACTGCCTTGGCACAATTGGACGCCCCACGTGTCAGTCGATTGTTTAAAGCGTTCGCTGACCCGACTCGTTTGAAAGTACTGTATGTCCTGACGCTCGAACATGAACTTTGCGTTTGTGATGTTGCCGCCATCATCGGTCATTCGAATGCGACCGCATCCCATCACTTACGGACGTTACTCGAACAAGGGCTGGTGAAATATCGCAAAGAGGGGAAAGTCGTGTATTATTCATTAGACGACGAACATGTCAGACAACTTGTTGAAATTGCGCTGGCCCATAGCGAAGAACAGAAAGATGTTTGAATTCAATGACCGGATCCTTTTAGGGTTCGGTCATTTTTTCTATTGTCATGAATTTCATTTCGCGTTACGATATATTCAAATGAACGTTTGAATGTTAGGGGGAGTGGAATGAAAAATCGAGACGTGTTACCTGTGTCTGGAATCACCTGCACGAACTGTGCGGCAAAAATTGAGCGAGATGTCACGAAACGCGAAGAAGTGGCATCTTGCCAAATTGATTTCGCAACGAGCCGAATGGTGATTGAATGGATTGATGTTTCTGAACGCAAAGCAATGCTCGAGTCAATCGAGCAGACAATGAAACGAATCGAACCGGGTGCGAAGTTTATCAAAACAGAGGAAGATCAAACCGAACAACGAGATACGGTCCTTTGGCGATTCCTTGCGGCTGCCCTCATATTTTCGATTGCCCTTTGGATGGATTCCATTCCAGGTTACATCGTAGCGTATGGGCTGGCTGGATATGATGTCGTATATGGTGCCGTCCGAAATGTATGGCACAGGGAATGGTTTGACGAAAAATTCTTAATGACCATCGCGACCATCGGAGCATTCGCGATTGCCGAATATCCGGAAGCCGTAGCGGTCATGTTGTTTTATCAACTTGGAGAATACGTGCAAGGGCGTGCGGTGCGCGCTTCGCGGAAGTCGATACAATCTTTGTTAAATATGAGACCAACGCTCGCTCGTGTACTAATTGGTGAGGAAGAAGTCGAGCGATTGCCAGAAGATGTAGTAAGCGGTTCACACCTAATTGTCCGTGCCGGAGAACTCGTTCCGATGGATGGGGTTGTATTCAGTGGTGCGAGTTCACTCGATACAGCTTCATTGACAGGTGAGGCGGTTCCTCGTCAAGTGAGAGCAGGTGAAGAGGTGTTGGCGGGGATGATCAATTTGGAAGGACGACTCGTCATCCGGACGACGAAGCTCGCCGCCGAATCGAGCCTTCAAAAGATGATTGCCCTCGTAGAAGAGGCGAACGGGAAAAAGGCGAAGACAGAACAGATGATTACCCGATTGGCGAAAGTCTATACACCTTTCGTTGTCGTTATGGCGACACTCGTCGCATTTGTCCCACCGCTATTTGTGGGAGACTTGTCAGAGTGGGTCTACCGTGCGCTCATTTTCCTCGTCATCAGTTGTCCGTGTGCGCTCGTCATTTCGATTCCATTAGGTTATTTCGGTGGGATTGGAGCGGGCTCTAAACAAGGTGTTCTTGTAAAAGGTGGAGAATATTTAGACACGTTAACAGAAGTGGACACTGTCGTCTTTGATAAGACAGGAACATTAACAACAGGACGGTTTGAAGTGACGAACGTTGTAACAACAGAAGGGGTGCACGCTGAAGAATTGTTGCACCTTGCCGCTCGCGTCGAACGAGCATCGAATCATCCGCTCGCGCGAGCCATCGTCAATCGAGTCGGAGACGTTCAGCCGTTCGAATCGATTCAAGAAGAGCCCGGATATGGTCTCCATGCCCATGATGGCGATGATCATATTTACGTGGGTAGCGCCCGGTATATGAGGTATTTAGGTCAAACGATTGAGGATACATCGATTGGGACAAGTGTTCACGTGATGAAAAACAATCGTTGGCTAGGACGAATCGAATTAATGGATACGGTGAAGCCGGATGCGTATCCTGCAATCCAAGCGTTGAAGGATGCCGGATACCGGACGGTGATGTTATCGGGAGACCGATGCGAAGTCGCTACAACAATCGGCGAACGACTCGGACTAGATGAGGTACGAGGCGAATTGCTTCCGCACGAAAAAGTAGAAGCGATTGAACAGATGACCTCCTCCCAAAAAGTTGCATTTGTCGGAGATGGAATGAACGATGCGGCAGCGTTAGCACGAGCCGATGTCGGGCTTGTTATGGGGGGAGTCGGAAGTGATACAGCGGTCACGGCAGCGGATGTTGTCTTGATGCATGACGACCCGAACGATGTGGTCCGAGCCATCGAGATCGGGAAGCAGACAAAACGTGTCGTCTGGCAAAATATCTTCTTAGCGTTCGGGACGAAAGCGCTTGTGTTGATTTTAGGATTATTCGGAATTGCTACGATGTGGGAAGCTGTCTTCGCGGACGTCGGTGTGGCACTGCTTGCCATCGCGAATGCGACGAGATTATTACGAATGACATCATCATGACAAAAGGAGTGTTTCAGCATCAGTCTGAAACACTCCTTTCTCTATTCGATTGTTTCATGTTCAGGTTTAATGCGCACCAGTAAAAAGGTAAGGATGACGATGATCGCAATCAATAAGAACGTGATGGTGAACAGTACTTGAGTTAAGAATGAGACTTGATTTTCTGCAGCGATCAACTCTTTCTGGATATCTTTATACTGCATCTGCTTGAGCGACCGTAAGTCCTCTAGGATGGTCTGACGTTGCTGTGTCATCGTCTCGGCTACTGCAGTGGCTTTCGTCAGGTCGCCTTCTTCATAGATGACGAGTACACGATCGGCTTCTTTTTCCCATATGGCATCTCGCTCGAGTAAATCGAGGACGGAACTCGGTGTGTCCAGGTCATCGATGACGGACTGTTTCAATGCCCTGGCTTGTCGAGACATGCTATAGTACATTTCTAAAAAGTGTCGGTCTTCGTAGGCGAGTAAACCACGGATGGCGTTTGCTCGCTCAACGTTATAATACATGATATCTTCAATCGCCTCGTAAGAGCCGAGTTGTTCATCTTGTATGATTTCGAGCCGCTCATTCGTCTCTCTCAATTGAAAAATAAAAATACCGATGATCGAGATGGATAGCACGGATAGGCTGATCCATAGTAAAATCCACTTTCGTTGTGACATCGTGACCCTCCTTTCTACTCCATCGTACATGATTTTGGAAAAGTCGACAGAAAATATTTTTTTGAAAAAGGAAAAAACGGGTAAATGTATAATCAATTAGTGTAAGAACTTTATACAACAGAAGACCATTAGAAGCTTAAGGAGAGTCAATATGTCAGAGAATTCATTGTTACACAAGTTGTACCAGGTGTTACAAGATCAGCGAACGAATCTTACTTATGAGATTCCGAGTCTGTGGAATCGTATGCATTTTCCTTCTGAACCGATTCGTGACGGGGTCGAGCGTGTAAATCCGTATGATTTTTTAGTAGAAACAATAGAGAAAGCGATTCTTCCATATGCGGTAGAAAATCGAGAATATCAGACGTCCATCGCGAGTGCAGATGGTCATTTACAGACGGGTGGCGATTGGATTAAGCGTGCCTCTGTCTATTCGATGCAAGTTCGTACATCGACTTCTTGGGATCACGATGGATCGGGTTATGTGGAGATGCAGAACTCACTAGGAATGAAAGACACGGGCACATTTGTGAAAACGCTTGCGCTCATTCCACATCTCCTTTATATGGGGATTGATACATTATTCCTGTTACCGATTTCACAGCATAGTCATAAAAATAAGAAAGGTGAATTTGGCTCTCCTTATGCCGTTCAAGATTTCTTTGCCATTGATGAAGAGTTAAAGGAAACATTGACTGGCGATGCGATGACTGTCGAAGAAGAGTTTTCAGCATTTGTGGAAGCTTGTCACATGGTAGGGATTCGTGTCGTCATCGACGTCATTCCTCGGACATGTGCGCGAGACAATCGACTCATCCTTGAAAATCCGGAGTGGTTCTACTGGATTCCGCTAGCCGAAGTCGATTATTATCATCCACCATCTGTGCCAGGGATTGGAGAGAATGTAAAACCAGAATTTGCTTTCTTACCAATGGTGTACAACTCAGAAGATGTCTGGCAACACTTGAGACGGTTCTCGATGGCTCCGAACTTACTTGATGCTGAAAAATGGGAGCGAGTACGCGCTTTTTTGATCGATCATCCAGAAGAGAACGTCCTCGCGACGATTGAACGAGAGTTCGGATTGACGACAGCGCCTGCCTTTTCAGACTGTATCAACGATCCGCAACCGCCTTGGTCGGATGTGACTTACTTTCGTCTCTTCTTAGACCATCCGCTTGCGGCGGCTCCTTATGTGAACGATGCGAATATCGCTCCTTATATTCTGTTTGATTCAATCAAGTCCAATCAATTCCGGGGAAATGTGATCAACGAGCCACTTTGGGAAATGCTCGCCGATATCATTCCACACTATCAACGCGAATATGGCATTGATGGCGCACGCATCGACATGGGACATGCACTCCCTGTCGATTTGGCACAGCGCATTTTAGCAAAACCACGCTCACTCGACTCAAACTTTAGCTTTATCGCGGAAGAATTGATTGAAGCAGGAGCATGGGCGGCGAAAGATGCCGGTTATAACATGATCATCGGATATGGTTTTTATAAAGAACCTCGATTCGACACGCATGAAACCCATCAATTCTTATACGACTCACGCTTTTTACCACTTCCAGTATTCGCAGCAGGGGAAACGGCGGATACACGTCGACTGGCGACGCGAGAAGGGGGACGACAAGCAAGTCGATTGTTGACAGTCCTGAACGGTTTTATGCCGAATGGCGTCCCGATGACAAACTCTGGACTTGAATTATATGAAACGCAGCCGATGAATACCGGACTCGATTGCCGTCCTGAAGAAGCGTATCAACTCTTCCCGACTGACCCGTATTTCGGAAAACTCGCGTTCTTTGATGCGTATCAGTTCCATTGGGATCATCCGGAGCGAGATGAGATGATTGAAGTGATGCATCAAGTGGCAGAGATTCGTCGCCGTTGGCTTGATGTACTCGTTGATCCGAACCATTTTGAACCACTTATTTTAGACGAGCCATTTGCACCGTTTATCGGGTTCGCGTGGTTACGTCCGGAGACGAACGATACGTTGATCGTTGTAGCGAACACAAATATGTGGGAGTCGTTACGAGGCGTGGTTTCGCTTGATGGTGTACGTCGCCGAAATTGGAACGCTAGTCGCTTTGCAGAGATGGTCTACTCACCGACTTCGTGGCCATATGCGGAACATGCGTTTGATGAACAATGGAATCTCCATGTCGATTTAAAACCTGGTGAAGTCAAAGTGTATGAGATGAAATGAAAAAACGCCTTGAACCGATACATCATTCGGTTCAGGGCGTTGCGTGTTTCATGTAATAAATGACGAACTCATCAAGTGGCATCGGCTTTGCATAGCGATAGCCTTGCATGGAGTCACATCCGATTTTACGAAGGAACGTCTCTTGATATTCAGTTTCTACACCTTCGGCGACGAGCGCCATACCAAGTTGTCGTGCCATGGCGACGATGGTCGTCGTGACCATCTGATATTCACGGTTCTCTTCAAGTTGCATCGTGAATTCACGAGGGATTTTCAATTCATCGATTGGGTAACGAACGAGATAGGCAAGCGAACTATAACCTGTCCCAAAATCGTCAATCGAAAGTTTGATACCGAGCGACTTTAATTCTAAAATCCGATTCAAGACGCGATCGGAATGATGTGCGGCGACCGTTTCGGTCAATTCAAAATTGAGTCGGGATGGATCAATTGGGAATCGCTCGAACAACGTATTCAAGTAATCAATTAAATGCTCATCGAACAATTGCCGAACGGACAAGTTGACCGAAAGCTTCGGTAAATGAATATCCCCTTGTTCGAATACGTGAATCAGTTGGAACGTCTCATGAATCATCCAGCGACCTAAATCGTGGATATGACCGGTTTCTTCAGCAATCGGAATGAATTGACTCGGGGGAATGAACGTCCCGTTATGTTGCCAACGCATGAGCGCCTCCGCTCCAATCACTGCCTTCGTAGACGCATCGACTTGAGGTTGGAGGAAAAGTGAAATCTCTCCTTTTTCAAGTGCGGTATCAAGTCCTTCCATCAATACTTTCCGTTCTTCCTTGTCTTCCCGTAATTCTGGTTCGAACATGACGGTCTCGTCACGACCTTTGTCTTTTGCACGATACATGGCGAGATCGGCGTTCGAGAGCAGGTGTTTCAATTTCTTACCATGCTCTGGGAAGCGGACGATTCCAATCGAGGCATGCACTTCGACGAGTGTTCCAGCCATATAATAAGGTGGGCGATAGACGAGACGCCGTAAGCGTTCTGTCAACATTTCATCATCACCGTGCTCGGCGACGACAATAAATTCATCACCACCGAGACGTCCGGCATATTCGTTTGGAAGGAGTGCGGTCCGCAGTCGTTTTCCGATATGCTGCAGAAGCTCGTCTCCCATATGATGGCCAAACTGGTCGTTAATTTCTTTGAAGCCGTCTAAGTCAGAGAACATGAGCGTGAACGTGCGACCTTCTTCGATCAAACGTTCAATTTGCTCTTGTAGCGCGTAACGGTTGTGAAGCCCTGTCAGACTATCGAATTTGGCTTGGTATAAAATTTGTTCTTGCTGCTCGATCATTTGCGTGATGTCTTTCGCGATAGCGTAAATACCTTCGACTTCCCCGTCGATGATCATGGGAACATTGACGAGTTGCCAAACACGTGTCTCGCCTTCTTCGGTCATAATCCGTACATCAATCGTTCTCGGTCGACCGTTTGATAACTCTTGAAGAATAATCGTATACGGAGCACGGTCTTTCGATTCGATGATGTCGAGGATGTTTGACCCAAGTAACTTGTCCGTCGTCAATCCAAGAATCGAACTTCCTGCCTCATTGACCGACAACACTTCGCCGTGCAAATCGAATAAGAAAATTGGTTCTGAATGATAGGCGAAAAGCGAGCGGTATTGCTGTTCACGAATCTCGAGTTCATGCGCCTTTGTCGACACGGCCACTTCTAAATCTGTATTGACGGAATGAAGACGATGGCTGATGAGCGCGTTCTGTTTTGAGACGACGAACTGGCGAATGAGCAAGAGAAGCACGGCATTCGCAATCATTGAATCGGTTACAGACGTACCGAGAAGGCGGTCTGAAGCGAGTAAAAATAGCATGACGACGATACTGTACAGAATGTAATCCAAAATGGAATCGTAAGCAAGAGCGTCTTCCGATATATCCTCGACCCAATAACTGATAGAAATCATAAGAATGCTACTGACTTGAACGAGATGAACTAGTTCATGTGTGATGCCTGAAAACACAAAGAGCGTGTTCGCGATTGAGGCGACCGTGAAGCTTAAAATTCCGACGAGTACAAGGATCCGGAATTGCTGTCCAGCCGAGACGACGCGATTTAAATACAAGAAGGATAGCATCATGTACAGGCTGATCAGAAGCATCTGCTCTTCAAAGCCACTCAACTGAGATACGAGTGACACGTCTTGTGTGGAATAAAACCATATATGTAGTGCACCAATCACAAAGAAACTAAATAAGGCGAACAAGTCAAACGTACGTAATTTCAACGTGCGAATCTCAATGGATTGAGTAATGACAATCAGAGCCATGATTAAGTAAAAGAAATTTTGTAAAAACAAGAGGTATTGAGTATTCGCACCTGTCGAATCATAGTGCATTAGTAAATAAAGTGCGAAGCACACATTTCCCGCAGTAATCAAAACATGAATAAATCTTCTCATCCCTCTATGTTTAAAAATTGCTACTCCACTAAATAAGATGGCTGCTCCTGAAATGACGAGATAATAGATGAGCAACGTGCTGTTTCGCAGATCATGAGGGGTCAAAAATAACAATAAAAGTCCGGTCAAAAACGTTCCGATGAGAATCGCCGGAACGTATTGGCGCAACGAGTGAACTGACAACTCATGCACCTCCTTCTTTATATATAGGGGTCTCTTATTTATTATCGGAACAGGTGACCGAAGATTACACAAAAAAATCGACAACAATACGAGATTGTTGTCGAACAGGTAAATATTAGAGTGTATACGAGTGTTCTTTGAAGTTCCCTACGATGGAATCGATTTCTGATACGGTGACAAATGCCTCAGAGTCAATCTCGGAAACAATCTGACGAAGTCGAGGGATTTCATTGTTCTGGACGACGACGTACAGCATTTTTTTCGAATCGTTCGAATATCCGCCTGTCGCATCCATGATGGTGACGCCACGTTTTAAGTTCTGCTTAATGACCAAGTTGATTTCATCCGCCTTCTGACAAATGATGAAACATTGCTTTTGAGCGGAGAAGAACTTGTGAATCGTGAGTAACGTGCGTGACCGGACAAAGCTTAACACAAGGGCATACATGACCGCTTTAATGTCAAAGACGATGAAGACCATTACATAAACGATGATATCTTGTGTCAAAAAGATTTTAGGTAACGACAAGTTTCGGTTGTTCATATAAATGACTTTCCCTAAAATATCGAGACCGCCGGTAGAAGCGCCTGCGAATAAGAGGAGAGCAAGTCCGAGACCCGAAACGATTCCGCTGAATACGGAAGCGACGAGCGGATCGTCAAGTGGAGTCGGCGGAATAAGGACAGGTAAACTATCGATTAAGATAGAAGAGAGCACGACAACAATTCCCGTCATCAAAATAAAGCGACGTCCCAAGTATTTTAACCCTAAGATGAAGAGTGGGATATTGAGCACGAGCTGGGTCATCCCGATTGGCGTTCCGAATAGTTCGTTCGTAATCAACGTGATTCCGACGATTCCCCCCGAACCGATTTCATTAGGTTTGAGCAGTAAACTGACAAAGACAGACTGAAGGATTGTCCCGGCAATGATGAACAGTACCGTTTCAAGGGCAACCCGTTTTCGAGATTTAGCATACATAGATAATGGCTAGGCCTTACGCCTCCTTTTGGTAAGTCTTCTGCTAGCGTACTGCTACTCGTTCATCATTTCAAGTCACAATTCGTTATGGAATCGGTCGATATCACTCGCTAATTGTTCATGTACATAATCGATCACCTGAGCATCATCGAATAGTCCGAGCGGTACATCATCCGGAATCGCATCGAACGGTGAGACGAAGTATAGAATTGCCGCGACAAGCTCTTCTTGTTTGTCAGGTTGCATTTCAAATTGATCATTGTATAGCGCGCGCAACATATTCAGCATTTGTTTCATTTGGAAGTAGAGCGTCAGTTCTTCTTCGCGCTCGATATTGCTGATTTCATTGGATGCCACGTCTACGGTCACTTTTGCGAGGGCGCGTTCACCTTGGACAAGTAGGTCGCCGAGTTGTTCTCGGTCGTGGATATCTTCTTTCGCTTGTTTCAAAAAGTGTGTGTAGGTTGATTTCCAATCTGCCATAGTAGATTCCTCCTTCATTCTTCATCTACTAATATGCCCGTTTTTGCGCATCGGTTGCAACTTTTCCTGAAATTTAAGAAAATAAAGATAACTGAAAAGGAGGAACGATACATATGTCTATGATTTCTATGCCGACAGAGGCAGATTTCGCACGCTATGCAGAGCTAGCTGTGAAAAAAGGTGTAAACATTCAACCAGGACAACAGCTAGAGGTACGTGCCGATATCAGTCAGGCGCCACTTGTCCGTCACGTGGTGAAAGCCGCGTATGCGGCAGGCGCGAAACAAGTATTTGTCAATTGGAGCGATGAGGAGACATCGAAGATTCGTTATTTCGATGCACCAGCAGACTCGTTCAAAGAGTTTCCAGATTGGTTAAAGGCTCGTTTTGAACAATTGGCTGAAGAGAAGACGGCATTCTTGTCCATCGTCAGTGACGACCCGGATGCTTTAAACGGCGTTGAATCGTCACGCATCTCGGATGCGAACCGTGCAGCCGGACAAGCACTTGCGAAATGGCGTCAATATGTGATGAGTGACAACGTGAGTTGGTCGATCGTTGCAGGTGCGTCAGAAGCGTGGGCTGAAAAAGTATTCCCGGGGCGTGAAGATGCGGTCGCAGCTTTATGGCAAGCGATTTTCGCAGCAACACGTATGGATCAAGAAGATGTGGTCGCGGCATGGGATACACATGATCAATCACTCCGTAGCCGTGCGAAGTTGCTGACAGAGAAGAAATATGCGAAGTTGCACTACCAAGCACCAGGAACTGAACTTACAATCGGGCTTCCGAAAAAGCACGTTTTCCTTGGCGGTGGCGGTCCGAATGTCGATGGCATCGACTTTATCGCGAATATGCCGACAGAAGAAGTGTTCACGCTCGCGGATAAAGATTCTGTGGAAGGTCACGTGTCGAGCACGAAGCCACTCAGCTACAGCGGAAACTTGATTGACGAGTTCACGCTTTGGTTTGAAGGTGGGAAAGTCGTCAAGGCAGAAGCGAAAAAAGGACAAGCGGCTCTTGATGAGTTGTTGAACATGGATGAGGGAGCACGCCGCATCGGTGAAGTGGCGCTCGTTCCAGATGATTCGCCAATCTCAAACTCAGGTCTTCTCTTCTACAACACGTTGTTTGACGAGAATGCATCATGCCACTTGGCATTAGGTCGTGCCTACTCGACATGTCTCGAAGGTGGTCCTTCGATGTCGCAAGAAGAACTCGCGGCGAACGGCGCGAATGACTCGATGACACACGTTGACTTCATGATTGGGTCAACTGAAATGAATATCGATGGTGAACGGGAAGACGGCACGCGCGAAGCAATCATGCGTGACGGCAACTGGGTCATCTAAACGAAAGAGCGAATTCCGAAATCGGAATTCGCTCTTTTCATGTGACGTCGTACAAATAACGAAGAGCGTGAGGTAAACGGCGGCGCCAAGCTGATTCGTGATGAATCGCATCCGGTTCCACTTCATATCGGAAAGCGATACCCTTTTTAGCGATGGCTTCAATCAGTTTTGCATTCGTAAACAAGTAATCCTTCGCTGTGATTGGTCCGCTCTCTTCATTCGTTCCGATGTCCATATACAGTTTTCCAGAGATATCGGTTTGCTGAATAGCCTGGATCAATGGATCCAGATTCGCCCATGCAGCGGTGGAGAGGGATCCGACTCTTTTGATGGAAGGGTAGGTTGCCATCATATATAGAGAGATGACCCCTCCCATCGAACTCCCCATGACGCCGACATCTTCTGGATTCGTCGCATACTCCTTGTCGATTCGTGGTTTTAAGACGTTCATAAACCAATCTGTATACAAACGACCTTGACCACCAAGGGTTGGGCGCGTTTTCGCAAGTTCCGGTCCGATACGGCGATATAACATCTCATCTTCTTCATATGAATACTCATCATAACGATCTAACCAGTTCGGAGCGCTTGCGATGGCGACGACCATGAGAGGGAGGTGGAGTGTGTCGATGCAGCGATCGATTTCCCACCCTTCTCCATATGTAGCAGTGCTTCCTGAAAATACATTTTGCCCATCATGCATATAAAGGACAGGAAGTGGGGTGTCGGCATTGACCCAGTCTGGTCGAAATACGCGAACAATCCGTTTTTGACCACGGACCTTCTCCGTTGGAATCGATACGTTCAATTGTTCAATCATTTTTCATCACCTCTTTCACCTTGTATTGTGGAGAATCATGAACGAAAAGACAAACGTAAGTCTTGACTACCTACCGTTCGTTAGGTAAGGTGAGGTGGAAGGAGAGTGAGACTCGTGAATACAAAAGAGAAAATTATGCAATCCGCGCGGACACGGTTTGCACGTGAAGGATATGAAGGATTATCACTTGCGGCGGTTGCCGAAGACGTTGGCATCCGAAAGGCTTCTCTGTATGCTCACATCGATGGGAAAGAACAATTGTTTAAGCAAGTCGTGACCGATATGGCGAATCGTTACGAAGAAGCATGGCAGCAAACTTGTGAGGATACCGAAGACCGACCACCTTTAGAACGGATTGAGTCGATCGTTCGTACGCTCACGTCATTCTTTGGCGATCACGAGACGTGGATGTTGACGAAACGGATGCTACTCGTACCACCCCCAGAATTTCGGGACTATATTGAAGAAGTCATCGGAAAGGTGGAGACGGAGTTAAAACGGTTTGAAAAAGAACAGTTTCGTCTCGCGATGGAACGTGGAGACTTACCGTCGCAACCACTCGATGAACTCTATGCTGCGTACTATTGCTTTTTAGATGGGGCTTTATTGTCTTTATTTACATTTGAAGATGACCGAGAGATGCGACAACAAGCCGCATTCCGAATCTTCAAGAAAGGTGTGGGGTGGAATGGATAAGGAAAAAGTCGCCTGGATTTCTCTCTTGTTCGCAGGATTGCTTGAAATCATTTGGGCAACGACGATGAAGTTGTCTGAAGGGTTTACCGTTTTTGGTCCGACGTTATGGACAATCGTACTCTTGATTGTCAGTTTCGGCTTACTAGCTAAGGCATTCCGCGTTCTACCGGCAGGCACAGGATATGCCGTTTTCACAGGAATCGGAGCGGTTGGAACGGTGATTGTCGGTGCTCTTCTTTTTGACGAGGCGCTCAGTGGCTGGAAACTTTTACTTGTGACGACGTTGATCATCGGAATCATCGGATTGAAACAAGTGACAGGAGGAGAAGAAGCATGAGTTGGGTATATTTGATCGGCGCAGGGATTGCTGAGATGACAGCTGTCTTCTTTATGGGGAAATCAAAAGGGTATCAAATTTTAAAATGGTCAATCTTATCGATTTTGTCGTTCGCGCTCAGTTTTTATTGGCTCTCAAAGTCGCTTGAAGACATTCCGTTAAGCTTGGCTTACTCCATCTGGGTCGGGATTGGAGCCGCAGGTGGTGTCATTCTAGGCATGCTCTATTTAAATGAGTCCAAAAGCCGCTGGCGTATCTTTTATCTGATGATGATTATCGGCAGTGTGGTCGGATTAAAAGTTGTATCGTAAAGGATTGAAACAAGCTGAAAACGGGAATTGAATAATTCAGATTATGAGATGGAAGAAAGGGGCGGAAAACGATGCATCTTGTTGAGTTGCAGTCCGAACGTTTGCGGTTTGAGCCGTACACGATCTCTGATTTCTATTTTGTTAAGTCGCTTCTCCAAGATCCTCGGGTGATGCGCTTCATCAGTCCGGACGGGAGACCGTATACAGACGAACAAACAATCGAATGGTTCGAACGTCAATTAGCCCGCTATGAAACAGGACGCCAGACAGGTCTACTGAAGCTGATGACGTTCGAAAGTGATGAACCGATTGGTCATGCAGGTACGTTGCTTCATGAGTTAGACGGTAAACTCGAGCTAGAAGTCGGCTATTGGTTGTCACCGAAGCATTGGCATATGGGTTACGGACGAGAAGCGGCCGCACGTTTGATGCAGTATGCTTTCACCGAAGGAGAGAAGGAAATCATTTCACTCATTCATCCAGAAAACGTTCCGTCTCAGCGTGTGGCTAAAGCGAACGGTCTTCACTGGGACCGTGACACGTTATATCAGAACATGCTCGTGTCCGTTTATGCAGGTGATTTGGAACGCCTCTGCCGGCATATTGATCGCCAGCAGATGACTCGTTAAAAAAGTCTGTAAAAAAATAAAAAAAGTTGTTGCCAACTTAATAGTTTCTTGATATATTAATAGTGTCCTTAAGAGAGGACACGACCTGATTCTGTAGCTCAGCTGGGAGAGCGCTACCTTGACAGGGTAGAGGTCGCTGGTTCGAGCCCAGTCAGAATCACTTGGGTGCCAAACCCTCGAGAAACCCACCGGAACATGGGTTTCCGCGAAGCCACTTCTTGCGAGAAGTGGCTCTTTTTTTGTATATTGACACGGTATGAAAGCAATTGGTATATTCCTTTCAATACATAAAGAAACGGGGAATGCGACATGGTGCTAACGGGAACCCTCGTCAATGCCGGATTAATTGTCATCGGGTCATTGTTAGGTCTCTTATTTCACCGCATTCCAGAGCGTATGAAAGAGACGGTGACGGCAGCAATCGGGCTTGCGGTCATTTTGCTCGGCATTCAAATGGGGATGAAAAGTGAAAACTTTTTGATTGTCATCGGAAGTCTTGTCGTTGGGTCCGCGCTCGGGGAATGGTGGAAGCTAGATGAAGTATTGAATGAAATCGGCTATCGGCTGGAGCGGCGTCTTGGAAGTCAATCGAGTGTAGCGGAAGGGTTCGTTACGGCAACGCTCATCTTCGTCATCGGCGCGATGGCCATCATTGGGGCGCTCGATAGTGGATTACGTGGCGACCATGACGTCCTGTATACGAAAGGGTTGATTGATGGATTTACAGCCCTCGTGTTGAGTTCGACGCTCGGCATCGGTGTCATGTTTTCGGCCGTTCCGGTATTATTGTATCAGGGTGGGATTGCACTACTCGCCATTCAAATCATGAAGTTCATTCCGGAGTCGCTCATGGACAGCTTTATTTTAGAAATGACTGCGACCGGTGGTGTGATGATCGTGGCGATTGGCTTAAACTTGGTCGGGATCACAAAAATTCGCGTGGCCAACTTATTGCCAGGGATTTTAGTAGTGGCACTCATTGTGTCGGTTATACATATGATGACATAAAAAATGGACGGAAGCGTGGCTTCCGTCCATTTTTTATGGTTTCTCCATGATTTCATGGTCTTCTTTGGCACTTTCGCGTAAGGCTGAAGACATCACGTCGGCAAGGTTGCGGTCTCGTAACACGCCGACACCACGGTCGGTCGGTCCACCTGGAGCAGCGACGTCAGCAATGAGTTCATTCGTCTCACGTGTTTCATGTGACAGTAACTCTGCAGAGCCTTTCATCGCCTGAGCCACAATTTGACGAGCCGTCGCTTCGTCGTATCCGACATCGGTCAAGACCGGAGTCATCGCCCCGACGATTTCATAGAAGAAAGCTGGGCTACAACCGGCTGCTGCCATGAAGGCAGACATCGTCTTCGCGTCCGTGATGGCCGTTCGACCGACACGTTCAAAGAGGGCAGTTGCTTTCGCGCGATCGGTCTCATCTGTTTCAGGACCGAACCATAAGCCTGTCATCCCGCTCCGATATGCGACCGGCGTGTTTGGCATCGCGCATACGGCAGGAAGTCCTGAAGCTTCTTCTAATTGGCTCGGTTCGATATGTGCCGCAACCGATACAAGTAGTGGGGTCTTCCACTCTTTTGATTCCACGTACGGAATGACGCCGTCCGGTTGCATCGCTAGTACGACGATGTCATAGTCGTTCACGTTTTCTTCTTCGACGATGTGTACGCCGAGTTCATCTTGTAGGAAGTTCAAGCGTTCCCGATCACTTCGGTTCGTCATGGTAATTTGTGTCGGTTCGATTCCTGAGTCAATCCACCCTCGAACGAGCGCTTCACTCATTGATCCTGCACCGACCATTAGTAATTGTTTCATCATTCGTCACCTCTTCTATTCGATTCGGTCAATAGTTATGTTGACTATCATAACAAACCTGATGTCGAATATCGCCCATCTTGCTCATTTGTTAAGAGATGGAAAACGATTTGACATATGGAGCGGTGAACATGACAAACGTTTCAAATCGCGCTATGATGGCACTAATTCAACAGAGTGAGGCGAAATCGCGTGAAACGTGTACTAGTAAAAGGGATTCAAGGTTATCAACGTTTTATCTCACCATTAAAGCCGCCGACATGCCGGTTTTATCCGAGTTGTTCACACTACGGAATCGAAGCGATTGAGAAACATGGAACCGTCAAAGGCAGTTATTTAACCGCTCGCCGGCTCATCCGTTGTCAACCGTTTCATCCGGGCGGGCTCGATTACGTCCCGGATACATTTGATTGGAAAGCGCCTTTACAACGAGAGAAGCCTGAATCACAGCGAGACGATTAAGTTCGTCTCGCTGTTTGTATACAGATGAAAAGAGCCGGAGTTGTTTTAGCACAATACTTTTGCATTGTTCTAAGTATTCTGAAAAAATAGAGACGTACACTATTTTCGGGGAAAGGGGATACTTTGTATGGGGCAATCATTTAGTGAATGGGTGAGTACGGCATCCAATTTTGTATGGGGACCACCGCTTTTAATTTTGCTTGTGGGGACAGGCGTTTACTTGACGGTGCGTCTAGGGGGAATTCAAATCACCAAGTTACCGTATGCATTGAAATTGGCGTTTTCGAAAAATCAGGATCAATCCTCTAAAGGGGATATCAGTCACTTCCAAGCGCTCATGACCGCGCTTGCGGCGACCGTCGGTACGGGGAATATCGTCGGGGTGTCGACAGCAGTTGTGTTAGGAGGACCAGGAGCCATCGTATGGATGTGGGTGTCCGGATTCTTTGGGATGGCAACGAAATATGCGGAAGCTGTTCTGGCTGTTAAGTATCGGGTCACCGATGAACGCGGTCAGATGGCTGGTGGACCGATGTACTATTTAGAACGAGGGTTGAATCAACGTTGGTTAGCCGTAGCATTTGCGGCATTCGCCTCGATTGCGGCGTTCGGGATTGGAAATGGGGTACAGACGAACTCTGTCGCGCTCGCGCTCAAAACAACATTTGACGTACCACTCTACATATCAGGCATTCTCATCATGATTTTTACAGGGGCGGTCATTCTTGGAGGCGTGCGTTCGATCGGGAAAGTAGTCAGCTATTTTGTTCCTGTCATGATCGCCTTTTATTTAGGTAGCGGTCTATTGATTATGATCATGAACTACTCGCTTATTCCAGATGCATTCGCGTTGATCTTTAGCAGTACGTTCAGTGCAGAAGCCATCGGTGGAGGCGCAATTGGGGCAGCTATTCGTTACGGGGTCGCACGTGGCGTGTTCTCAAACGAAGCAGGTCTTGGTTCCGCTCCGATTGCTGCAGCGGCAGCGAAAACAGATATGCCGGGTCGTCAAGCGCTCGTCTCGATGACACAAGTCTTCTTGGACACGCTTGTCGTCTGTTCGGTGACAGGTTTGACACTCGTCATGGGTGGTCAAATCGGGACAGGATTAGAAGGAGTCGAATTGACTTCGGCCACATTCGAACTGTTCCTCGGTCCGGCAGGCGGCTACATTGTCACAATCGGTCTCGTCCTATTCGCTTACTCGACCGTTCTCGGTTGGTCGTACTACGGCGAGCGATCCATCCATTACTTGTTTGGGCAAAAGTCGATTCTTCCATATCGGATTGCTTTCGTGCTCGTCGCCGGACTCGGTGCCATGACGACCAACTTGAATTTGGTATGGGCGCTATCTGACGTCTTCAACGGGTTAATGGCTATTCCGAACTTGATTGGTCTCTTGTTCTTGTCGGGCGTTGTCATCGCCGAAACGAAACGATTCAATCAACAGCTTGAAATTGAGAATCGAAAAGTATCCTAAACGCATCGACGCCATCCTTATGAATCAGAGGGTGGCGTCTTTTGTTTCGCTTCTAATTCATCAAGTCGTGCTTTTTGTAAGTGATCAAATACTCTTGTAATGAATCCGACCATAATACCGACGCCGGTGATGACGTATCCAATCGTGAAAATTTTTCCGACATCAGTTTGAGGGGCGAAGTCACCATATCCGATGGTCGTCAGTGTGATGACGCTAAAATAAAGTGCATCTAACCATCGCATCGCTTCAAATTTAGCGTAAAAAAGTGTTCCGGAGAGAACGGTGAGAAAGGCAAGGCTGAACAAGACTTGAAACTCAGGATCACGGAGGCCGCGCCAAATCCCACGTACAATCCGGCGTAATGTCAGTAAGAACGGTAACATGTCACTCGCTCCTTTCGATATTAGGTTTGTTCGCTAACAACGCGGGAACATCCTTTGTAGTTCGAAAAAAAGAGAAAGGGTGAGTAGGATGGGGAAAGTCATTCCAAAGCAAGAAGGTCTCGACCATAGTGTCGATTTTTTACGTGAAGGATATTTGTTTGTGGCGAATCGACGTAAAAGTTTTCAGTCGAATATTTTTGAAACGCGTTTGCTCGGGGAACGCGTGATTTGTCTCGGAGGAGAGGACGCTGCTGCCTTGTTCTATGATGCGGACAAATTCACACGTCAGGATGCCGCGCCGAAACGTCTTCTCAAAACTTTATTTGGGGAAGATGGGGTGCAAACATTGAATGGGACGGCCCATACACACCGAAAACGAATGTTCATGTCATTGATGACGAAAGAAAACATCGATCGTCTGCTTCGATTGACGGACCGTGAATGGAAAAGAATCCGGCATGCTGGAGAAGAAATCGTTTTATATGACGAGGCACAACAGGTATTGATGAAAGCCGTCTGTGAGTGGGCGGGAGTTCCGCTTGCACGAGATGAAGTAGCGAAGCGAACCGATGAAATGAGATTGTTATTTGAATCGGGTACTTCTTTAGGTCCAACTTATTTGCAAGGGCGGAAGGCAAGAAGTTCGGCCGAAGCGTGGATTCGACAGATGGTCAAAGAAGTACGGTCAAATCGATTATTACCGAATAAACAGACGGCACTTTATGAGTTCTCGTGGCATCGAGATGAATCTGGTGAGCTGTTGCCTGAAGAAGTAGTGGCTGTCGAAGTGTTAAACATTTTGCGACCGACTGTTGCAATCTCGGTCTATGTCCTCTTTACAGTCCTAGCGCTTCATCAATTCCCGAGAGAAAGAGCACAAGTAAAGCAAGGACAGCTTTCGAAAACAGCCTTTGTCCAAGAAGTGAGACGTTTCTATCCGTTTTTCCCTGTAGCGGCAGCTCGAGTCAAAACAGATTTTGAATGGGACGGATATACGTTTACCGAAGGAACACTGACGCTCCTTGATCTTTATGGAACGAATCACGACTCCGCGATTTGGGCTGAACCCGATCAATTTAATCCTGCTCGCTTTATGGACTGGAAGGAGAGTCCGTTCAATTTTATCCCGCAAGGAGGAGGAGACGTGGATTTTGGACATCGTTGTGCAGGGGAGCATGTGACGATTGCGATTCTAGAACAAGTCATTGAATTGTTTACGGAGGAGTTCTCGTATACCGTTCCTCCTCAAGATTTGAGTTATAGCTTCGTTGATATGCCGAGTCTACCGAAAAGTAAACTGCGTTTGACTGATGTAAAATGAATCGAATAAGCAAACGCCTACTCTTGATGGAGTAGGCGTTTAGTATAGAGTGCGATTTATTTTGTTTATAAATTGAGACGCTTTGAAATCGGACGAATGGGGACGGACGGGTCAATCATTCGGTTATCCCGTTTCGGTTCATCCGTGCATTCAATCTGCCAATCGGCGTCATGAAGCTCTTTTAGTCCGACGGCAATGTCATAAAGCGAATAGTTCGCATTCCCGTTTAGCTGATAGATGCCGGGTCCGCGTTTCGTCAAGATTTCGAATAAAGCTTCCGCTGTATCCGGTAAAAATGAGCAAGATGGATACCAATGCTCACTCGCTTGTATGACCCCTCGTTGTTTCATCTCGTTCGTAAAATAGTCCATCATATTGTTCGATCCGGCTTCATCCCCAATCTGCCATCCAAGACGAACAATCTGAGCACCCGGGTTGACACGAACGATGGCTCGTTCGCAGTCACGTTTATACTTTCCGTAGTCATCTTCAGCATCTGGCGCCGTGTCCGGTGAAATCGGTCCAGTCACATCATCTGAAAAAATCGACACTGTACTCGTGAACAAGAACGGAATCTTCATCTCCCCACATAAACGAGCGAGCGTCTCGGCCCATTCAACCGGTCCCATACCGATATGTAAAAAATAGTCTGGGCGGATGCTTTCAATGAATTGTCGCATCTCCTGCTCGTCGGTCGTGGACACTTGCTCACGATTCCATGCAATCCCCTCAATGCCATGACGCTGTAACGCTTCGGCAACAACCGGTGCTACCGTGCCGTTCATTCCAGTAATGATTGCTTTCATTTCATGTCGCCCCTTTCTCTCTATATCATGCCACAAAACGGGCGTGGACAAACAATCGATGTGTTTGCCTATGCTAGACTAGGTGATGGAGGGATCAATGATGAATATTCGACAAGCAACGAAGCAAGATTGTACACAAATCGCACCGCTCATGTATCAGGCGATTCATGACATCGCGTATACGTTGACGGGGTCAACGAATACCGATGAAGTATTAGAACGATTGGCGATGTGGGTGGAGAAACCGAAGAATCGTTTAAGCCACGAAAACATATGGGTCGCCGATGTAGAAGGGGAAGTGGCGGGAATGATCATTTCGTATCGAGGGGACGAGGCGGAAGCATTAGATCGCCCGATTCGGGAATGGTTGACTGCGCATGGGAGCAAAGTGGAATTAGATGTTGAGACGGAAGGGTTCGTTCAATACATCGATTCACTCGCTGTACTAGAGGCATATGGTGGCCGTGGTATCGGGACGAAGTTGATTGAACAGATTTGTACTGTCGCGGCAGAACGTGGTGTCCCGGCCGTCACCTTGAATGTAGATCAAGACAATCAAGCGGCTCATCGTTTGTATACGCGACTCGGATTCCAAAAAGAAAAAGAAATTATGATTTCGGGATTTCGTTTTGACTATATGAAAAAAGAGACACGCTCGACTCCTTTCTCGGTCTAAAAGCGGATGCGCAAACGCTCGTTCTCGACTATACTAAGTGCTTGAGGAAAGATATATGTAAAGGAGATACATTATGGAGTGGAAGAATATTTGGCGGGGAATGGCCATGGGAACGAGTGATTTGATTCCTGGTGTAAGCGGCGGTACCATCGCAGTTATTTTAGGCATCTACGATCAATTGATTGAAGCAATCAGCGGTGTATTCAGCCGATATTGGAAAAAGTATATTGGTTTCTTAATCCCGCTAGCGATTGGAATGGGAACAGCCATCATCGCCTTAAGTCGAATTATCGAGTATTTGTTGCTCGAGTATTATGCACCGACACAATTCTTCTTTATCGGATTGATTTTAGGGATCATTCCGTTACTTTTTGTAGAGTTTAAGTCACGTGCATCGATTCGTCCCATTCATGTGATTGCCATGATTGTAGCAACGGTACTTGTAGCGAGCATGGCGTTTCTTAATCCGGTTGATTCGTCTATCATTACGGACGTTACCTTTGGGACAGCGCTCCTCTTGTTCTTGTCTGGGTGGTTAGGAAGTATGGCAATGTTACTTCCTGGAATCAGCGGATCGTTCGTGTTGTTGCTGATTGGGGTATATCCGACAGTGATCAGCGCCATCTCGAACTTCAATTTACTCATTATCGGAATTGTTGGGGCAGGCGTTGCGGTCGGCTTTATTGTTAGTAGTAAAGTGATTCGCTATTTGTTGGCGAATTTCCCAGGAATGACGTTTTCGGTCATCATCGGATTGGTAGTGGGTTCGCTCGCCGTTGTATTTCCAGGAGTGCCGGCCACAGGTCTCATGTGGGCACTTAGTGTCATCGCGTTCATTGCAGGGATTGTTGTCGTCCGATTACTCAGTCGTTACTCTATATAAAACAGCAAGGAGTCCGGGATCACCGGACTCCTTTTTAATAGATAAACGGAAATAATCGTTTGCGTGACTTTGACCATGATACATACGATTGACCGAAGTGACGGGTCAGCATCCCTTCCTCAATCCGAATGCGATATAGTAACGCAAGAGCCGTAAGACCGGTACCGATCAAAGCGACTGCCCAATGAAGAAAATACAAGGAGAACCCTAACGTAATGAATAATAATCCTGTGTATAAGGGATGGCGTAAGAAACGATAAGGACCAGAGCTGACGAGCTCGTCTTGAGGACGAACGACAACGTGTCGGGTGAATTGATGACGAAGGTGGAAAATTCCCCAATACCGTAATGATACACCCGCTATGTAAAACGAAAGAGCAAGTATGCGTTGAGCCATTGTTGGACGCGCCTCAACAAAGATTGAATAGATGATAGAAAAAGAGAACATGACAATCATCGTCGACGCTACGAAATAAAAGCTTTTTCGCTCGACGGAACCGTCCGTTGCCTCTTTTCGATTACGAAATTTCCATGTCTCCACAAGCCAAAAACAGGACACGATGATCAATGCAAGATCCATCCACTCCATAGCGCACATCCTTCCTTTTGATTCATCTTTCCTTACCCGACCTTTGATGAAGAAAAACCAATGGAGGAATGTGTTAGGAAAAAGTTTGTAAAAGACAAAGAAACGGGTTATCATCTAATGAGAATGATTATCATTTTTAAGGTGAGTAGATCATCTACATAGAAGGGAAGGATACGACGATGGGCGAAGAACAATTCGACGTGACGATTATCGGCGGAGGTCCGGCAGGGTTATATGCTGCTTTTTATAGTGGATTACGAGGCATGAAAACAAAAATAATCGAATTTCAACCTCAACTAGGTGGAAAGCTGCACGTTTATCCAGAAAAAATGGTGTGGGATGTAGGGGGGCTCCTTCCGACGACGGGAGCAAATCTAATCGATCAACTCGTCCAACAAGGTCTCACCTTTTCGCCGACAGTCATCCTAGGGGAGAAAGTGGAGTCGATTTCAAAACGTCAGGATGGATTATTCGGGATCGACACGTCGAATGGTCATCACGTATCCAAAACGGTGATCGTCGCGACCGGGAGCGGCATTCTGAAACCACACAAGGTCGAAATCAGCGGAGCAGAGCGATTTGAATTGTCGAATCTTCATTATACGGTGAAGTCACTAGAACGATTTAAAGGGAAGCGAGTCTTGATTTCAGGTGGTGGAAATAGTGCCGTCGATTGGGCCAATGCACTCGAACCGATTGCGGAGCAAGTAATTTTGGTTTATCGAAAAGAAGAGCTCGGAGGTCATGAAGCACAAGTCGAGAAGATTAAAGAGAGCCGAGTCGATTGTTGCCCCCAGTCAAAAGTCACGGACTTGATTTCTCATGATGGGCAATCCATTCAGCAAGTGCTGTTAACACAGGTTGACACGGGAGAAACGAGTGTGGTCGATGTCGATGAGGTCGTCATCAATCACGGGTATGAACAAGATGCGGAACTCCTTCGGAACAGTGAATTGAACGTTGAAATGGTCAATGGATTTTATGTGAAAGGGAACGCGGGGAGTGAATCGTCCGTTCCGGGATTATATGCTGCAGGTGACATTCTGACGCATGAAGGAAAGGTCCATTTGATTGCAGGGGCATTCCAAGATGCGGCGAATGCGGTGAATCGGGCCAAAACTTATATTGACCCGAATGCGACCGCTACGGCAATGGTCTCTTCTCATAACGAACGTCTAAAAGAAAAGAACCGTCAAATCATAGAAGACACTTTATTGAAGCAGTAAGAGCGACGTCTCTTACTGCTTTTGCGTAGGATAATCACAGAGCTCGGTGATGACACCGCCTGAATGACGTGGGTCCATATAGATCAAACGTCGACCCTTTGCGGTCGTACGTAGTGTGTCTTCTAAAAAAGTGATGCCATTTTGTTTGTGTGTAGCGATGGCGATGTCTAAATCTTCTACACGATATGCGATATGATGGACGCCTTTTCCTCGTGCTTTCATGAAACGCGCGATCGGACTCGTATTACTTGTTGGTCGCAACAATTCGATGACATCTTCACCGATGTGAATGACAGCTAGCTCGGTTTCCACCCCAATGGCTGTATTCGTATAACGGTCAATCAGTTCTCCACCAAGCACAGTTGTATAAAATGTGATCGCTTCGTCTAAATCACGGACGGCGATTCCAGTATGATCGATTTGCATAAACATTCCTCCTCAACCTTCAGTTTGCCTAAAGTTGAACAAAATGTCACTTCACAACGTTTCGACCATATCCGATATAATAAGAGAGGGAGGGACAGCGGAATGAACGGAAAAATCACAATGGGATTGGTGGGCATGTTCGCCCTAGTATCATTTGTGTTTGGACTCTCGCTTGCGACGTTTGTCGATTATCGCATCAATGAAGAGCAAGTTGTGCTCGAACGGTTAACCACCCATAAACAGATTGGTCCGACGGAGTTGCTGTCTACCGAGGTCGATTTTCATTTGAATGGATCGAATTATGCGATTCGTTTCAAGGATGAACCGAACATCACGTATTGGTTCAGTGTCGTAGATCGCCAAATCAAATTTGATCGGATTGAATCGCTCGATTTGAGAGACACGGGACTCCGGACAGAACTGTTTAAGGAAATGCCGCCTTTGGCGATGGAGTCGACAACTGCTGCAGAATAAAAGACGTCGAATGAACAACTTTTTCGTGTGAGAACGAGTTGATACAATCGACGTCTTTTTTATTGATCAATAGAGTGGAGTCGGTAGCACTTGTTGTGTAAGCATATATATCCCGCCTGACGACACTTGAGCACCTTGCTTTCGAAGTGCAAAATTCAAGTCAGATTGCAGGTTGGTCGTAGAAATACGAGCCTCGTCGATATATCTGAACGCATCGTAAAACTTTTGTTGAAGAAAGGAAAGGGCATCCCGCAACATAGACTCGTCACAATCTAATTGAATTTCTTGGACGCACACGTGATACATATGTAGTCGTACTTTCATGATTCCGATTGGTTGGTGACAGCAGTTTAATGTGTAGAACAGTGTTTGTTGCCGAGTTGCATGTGCGAATTGTTCATCCGTCATCGGGATGGCGCCCGGTAAGACATGACAATGCGCATTACGAAAAGTGAGCCAATCCGCTCTTCGTGAATAGTCTATCAATTCGAGGGTCCAGTACGTATGCGATGCTTTCTCACAAGGAATGAATGGCAAGTGATACGTATTCGTTTGATGGAATACTTGAAACCCAGTTGCCTCATATATTCGAAGCTTATCTTGATTATGATAGTCCTCTTCCTGAAGATAGTATGTAATCGGGTGTGTGGTTTCACGACTTCGTTCATACATGATTCGGTCAAGCAACCCGCGAAACACATGACGATCAATATATGAGACTTTTGAGAGTTGAATGATTTGAAACGATTCTAGATGTTCGTCGTTCGCAACGAATGCAGCTAACGGTATATCTTTATTTAAGGCGCTATACACGTGATGATGGGGCGGCAAGGAAAGAAGCGGGGGTGTCTTCGATAAAGGGTATAATGTTTGAATGGAGATACGTTTCTGAATAGGTAATTGCCTACATTCTACAAAGCGTAGTGCTCGTTTCAAGGAGAATCCTTCTTTCTGTATGAGATGATAAGTACATGTGAACTACTCGCCACTTATTTGCTTCGCAAATTGAAGGGGGAGCTTCTTGGGAAGACCGTGCTCTTACCAGCCACGATTGTTTACCAAGCTCGTCGGGTGGTTCCCACCCTGAAGGAATTCGTTTTAGTTTGCCAACATCAACAGATTGATGCTCGCGTTGATGTCTCGGTCATGATGCGCGCCACAGGCACACGTCCATTCACGGACATCCATCGCCTTCTTCTTGCCTTTTACGCCGCAAGTGGAACAGATTTG